>JBEIQK010000596.1:0-4175 GCA_040376505.1 Alphaproteobacteria bacterium
CCCGGCGGCCCCGGCGGCCCCGGCCAGCGGTCACTGAGATGGCGCGGCGCTGGGCCCTCATCCTTGGGGTCTCCTCCGGGTTGGGCGCCGCCAGCGCCCGCGCCTTGGCGGCGGCCGGCTACGACATCCTCGGCCTGCACCTCGATCGCCGGGCGACGATGCCCGCGGTCGAGGCGCTGGTGGCCGAGCTCTTGGCGATGGGCCGGCAGGTGCGCTTTTGGAACGAGAACGCCGCCGACGATGAGCGCCGCGCCACGATCGTCGAGGCGATCGCCGGCGAGGTCGGTGACAGCGGCGTCTCCGTCTTCCTCCACTCGCTCGCCTTCGGCACCCTCAAGCCCCTGGTGGCCCCCAGCCCCGGCGGCGGCATCAGCCGACGGCAGCTCGAGATGACCCAGGATGTGATGGCCAACAGCCTGATCTACTGGGTCGGCGCCCTGGTCGATCGCGGCCTGTTGCAGGCCGGCGGCCGGGTCTTCGCCTTTACCTCCGAGGGCTCCCACCGCGCCGCCACCGGCTATGGCGTGGTCGGCGCCGCCAAGGCCGCCTTGGAGGCCTACATCCGGCAGCTCGCCTTTGAGCTGGCCCCCCGGCAGATCACGGCCAACGCGATCCAGGCCGGCGTCACCGACACCCCGGCCCTGCGCAAGATCCCGGGGCATGAACAGATCATCGAGGCCACCCTGCGGCGCAACCCCCATGGCCGCCTCACCCGGCCCGAGGATGTCGCTGCGGCGCTGGTCGAGCTCGCTCGCCCGGGCACCCACTGGATGACCGGCAACGTCATTCGCGTGGACGGCGGCGAAGATGTCAGCGGCTAGCCCCTGGTTGGCGCTGCTGCTGGCCTGCGCCGACAAGGGCAGCCCGGCCGGCGGCCCCGGGGGCACCGACAGCGGCGAGCCCGTCGTCGACCCCTTCGTCGATCAAGCCCTCTTTGAGGGGGCGATCGCGGGCGCGCGCGATCCTTCCGAAGCCCTCGCCCAGATCGCCGAACAGGGCGGCCTGCCCGTGCTCACCGATCGCGGCAGCTACTACTTCGGCTGCCTCTGCGGCGCAGGCGACTGGGAGCTGGTGGGCGACCACGACGGCTGGGCCGGCGCCCCCCTCGCCACGGCCGGCGAGCTGCGCTGGATCGAGGTGGAGATCCCCGAGCCGGTGGAGAGCCTGTACAAATACCGGCGCGGCGAGGCCTACACGGCCGACCCCCTGGCCCGCCGCTTTGGCTACGACGACTTCGGCGAGCACTCGATCGTGCGCAGCGAGGCGGCGCACCTGGAGCGCTGGGTGGGGCTCACCGACGGGGCCCTGGCGCGGCGCGACCTGACCGTCCATGTCCCCGCAGGGGGTGTGTTCACGCACGCCCTCTACGCCCACGATGGACAGAACCTCTTCGACCCCGGGGCGATGTGGGGAGGCTGGCGCTTGCAGGAGAGCCTGCCCGAGAACATGCTGGTGGTGGGCATCTTCAACACCTCCGACCGCATGGAGGAGTACACCCACACCGCCGACACCCTCGACGGCGAGCCCTACGGCGGGGAGGGCGACGCCTACGCCGACCTCGTCGAGGGGGTCATTCGCCCCAGGATGGAGGCGGCCTATGGCGAGGCCGCCGTGGTCGGCACGATGGGCTCCTCGCTCGGCGGGCTCATCAGCCTGCACCTCGCCCTGCGGCACCCCGGCCGCTACGACATGGCGATCAGCCTGTCGGGGACGATGGGTTGGGGCAGCATCGAGCAGCACAACCCCACGATGATCGAGCGCTACGCCGAGGCCGGCCATGGACAGACGGCCCTCTACCTGGACTCAGGCGGCAGCGGCGACTGCTTCGATGGCGACGGCGACGGCATCGAAGACGATGACCCGTCTGCGTCTGACAACTACTGCGAGAACCTGCAGCTCCGCGACACCCTCGCCGAGGTTGGGTACACCTTTGACGAGGATCTCTTTCACTGGTGGGAGCCCGAGGCCCCCCACAACGAGGCGGCCTGGGCCGCCCGCGTCGAGCGGCCGCTCTCCCTCTTTGCGGCGCGCTAAGCCGGAGCCCCGATGACCGCTGCGCTCTTTCGGTATGTGCCTGCGCTCGACTCCCTGCGCGGCTATCGCCTCGCCGATCTGCGCGCCGACACGCTGGCCGGCCTCACCGTCGCCGCCGTGGCCGTGCCCCAGGCGATGGCCTATGCCATGGTCGCGGGCCTGCCGCCCCAGTATGGTCTGTACACGGCGATCGTGATGACCGCGGTGGGCGCGGTGCTCGACTCGTCGAAGCAGCTCATCAACGGGCCCACCAACGCCATCTCGATCGCGGTGCTCTCGGCCTTGTCGGTGGTGCAGTCCCCCGACGAGAAGGTCAACGCCGCCATCCTGCTGGCCTTGCTGGTGGGCAGCTTTCAGCTCGTCATCACCCTGCTGCGCCTGGGCGACCTCACCCGCTACATCAGCCACTCCGTCATCGTGGGCTTCACCGCCGGGGCCGGCTCGCTGCTGGTGCTCGATCAGATCAAGAACCTCTTCGGCTTTGCCCCCCAGGGCGATGTTCACGATCACTTCCTCTCGCGCTGGTTCGCCACGCTCACCCAGGGCGGGCCCATCCATCTGCCCACCTTGATGGTGGGGCTCGGCGCCATCGCCGGCGTGCTCGGCCTGCGGGCCCTGAAGAAGCGCCTGGGCTGGGTGCTGCTGCCCGAGCTGCTGCTCGTCGTGGTGGGGGCCGCCGCCGTCACCGGCCTGCTCGGCCTCGCTGATCTGGGCGTGAAGATCGTCGGCCACATCCCCGCCGAGCTGCCCCGCCCGAGCCTGCCCCACGCCGATGAGCAGCTCCTGCGCTCGCTCTCCGGCAGCGCGCTGGCGATCGCCACCCTGGGCCTCCTCGAAGCGGTGGCGATGGCCAAGGCGATCGCCGCCCAGACCCGCCAGAAGCTCGACATCAACCAGCAGTGCCTGTCCGAAGGTCTGGCCAACTTTACGGGTGGATTTTTTCAGTGCATCCCCGGCTCGGGCTCGCTCACCCGCTCGGCGATCAACCAGCAAGCCGGCGCCCGCACCCAGTGGTCGGGCGTGATCTCGGCGGCGGCGGTGGCCGGCATCATGCTGGCCTTCGCCCCCTACGCCCGCTTCATCCCCCGCGCCGCCCTGGCTGGCATCCTGATCGTGTCGGCCTTCCGCATGGTGGACTGGGGCGCCCTGCGCTTTCACTGGCGGGCCACCCGCTTTGACAAGGTGATCGTGGGGGTCACCGCGCTGTCGGCGGTGGCGATCTCGGTGGAGTTCTGCGTGCTGATCGGCGTCTTTCTGTCCTTCCTGCTGGCGGTGCCGCGGGCGGGGCGGATGTCGCGCACCGAGTTCGTGGTCTCCGACGATGGCATCGTCCACGAGCGCCTCCCCGAGGATCAGCCCTGCGGCGCGGTGCGCGTCTACGGCCTCGACGGCGAGATGTTCTTTGGCTCGGTCGCCTCCCTGGAGCGCCACCTCGAGGAGATCGAGGCCGCCGCGGAGGGGGCCCAGCAGGTGGTGCTGCGCATGAAGCGGGTGCGCAACCCCGACGCCTCCGGCCTGCACCAGCTCGATCACTTCCTGCACCGGATGGCGGCCAAGGGGATTCGGGTGACCCTGGCCGGCGTGCGCCGGGATCTGCACCACGCCTTGCTCAGCACCGAGACGGCCTCCCAACTCGCGGCGGATCAGCTCTTTGTGGAGCAGCCCCAGCGCTTCACCAGCGCCATGCAGGCCCTGCGGCAGGTCTACGCCGCGAGCGCCGGGCACTGTTCGGCCTGCGCGCAGCGGGCGGCGGCCTTGGCTGCCCGCGGCGGCTGACGGGGCTATAGCAGGCGGGCCACCTGGAGAGCTCGATGCGCCCTGCTGCACTGTTTATGATGTTTCTGTTTGCGTGCCCTGGCCCTGGAGAGAAGGGGGTCGACGAGACCGGCCGCACCGACGACGGGAGCTGCGACGAGGGCGATGACCCCAACGACGGCTGCGTGGAGATGTGGTCGACGCCGCGCAAGGGCAAAAGCTGGCCAGAGTTCCCCTATGGCTACTACGAGGCGGACGCTGCGCGCTACACCTCCTGCGCGCCCCTTGATGGCGATGGGAACAGCGGGCACGCCGCCGATCAGGCCGATGCGGTCTACCTCAACGCGGCCCTGGGGCTGGCGGCCAAGTGGGGGCTCATGTACGCC
>JBEIQK010000811.1:0-2899 GCA_040376505.1 Alphaproteobacteria bacterium
CCCGAGAACAAGGCGGTCCTCTGGGCCGATGAGCGCATCCTCTCGGTCAGCGGCGGCATCTCCCGCGGCGCCTACCAGGCCGGACAGCTCTATGTCCTCACCTCCTGGCTGCGCCAGCAGCCGGTGGTCGACGCGAACGATCCGCCCCATGTGGTCTTCTCGGGCTCCAGCGCCGGCAGCATCAACGCCCTGCTGGGGGCCCTCACCCTCTCCTCGCTGCCGCCGCTGAAACATGGACAGTGGGAAGCCCCAGAGGCCTCGGCCTTCTTTCGCACCTGGGTGCCGCTTGGATTTGACATGACCGCCCGCTCTCTCGACCGCGCGCCCGATGGCGTCGATCCGCGCGACCACCAGGCCCTGATCAACCAGCCGATGCTCAACGACGTGGCCAAACACCTGGGGCAGCAGTGGCAGGATGACATGACGTACAACTACAACAAAGCGGGCGCCGCAGGGGCCTCGCGCTGGAAGGTCGACCTGATGCTGACCGCCGCGCGCCAACAGCCGGCCCTCGTTCCCGAAACAAGAGTCACCCACCAGGTGACCCTGCCCTTCGGTTTCCATCTGACACAGAATGGCGGCGCCCTGGCCTTTACTCCCACGATTACGGGCCCAGGCCCAGACCCGATGCTGTACACACCCGCGCCGGACCTCGATCCACCCTTGCTTATCGAGGATGTCACGCGCCTCGTGGTGCCCTCGTCTTCGATCCCGGGGGCGTTTCCGATCTACGACATGGACTGCGACCTCTACGACCGCCTCACGCCGCCGGAAGGCCGGGTTCCCTGCGGCCCCGCCACCAAGGAGTCGGTGATCTGGATGATCGACGGTGGCACGCTGGAGGGCAATCCGATTCGGGTGGCCCACAAGCTGATCGACAACACGGGCAGGGGCGATGTCCACTTCCTCTTCCTCGATCCCGACCTGACCACCGCCCAGACGGGCGGGCCGGCGGCGGCAGACGAGATGATGGAGCGCTACCTGCAGTTGGGCGGCGGCGGCGGCATCCTGGGCCGGGTCCGCACGCAGAGCATTGATCTGTACTTGATGGAGCACCCAGAGCACGCCGGGGTGGACGACAACGACAGCTTCATGGTCACCCAGACCAGCCCCTATGGCAACCTGATCAGCGGCTTCTTCGCCTTCTACGATCGCAGCCTGCGGGTTTGGGACTTTTACGCCGGCATGGAAGACGCGATGAGCTGGCTGCAGCGCAACCAGTTGAGCGGTGATGTCGACCCACGAACCTGGGTACCCGCCACCTCCCTCTACCAACCGGTGATCGACTGTCTCAAGACCTCGACCCGCTGCACGCCCTACACGTCTGCGATGGACGAGACCCTCGAGCAGATCATCCACACCGCGCCGCTGGGCTACCTCGGCGTGGAGGACCCTGCAGCGAACGAAGCGCCGCTGCCGGCCCCAATGCGCGACTCCACCGAAACCGACATCGGCTGGCAGGTCACGCCGCGGTCGGGCAAGCAGCTCTATGAGAACCTGCTGCGTCTGTCGGCGGTCTACAAGGGTCGGGAGAAAGAGGAGGGGAAGGGGAAACCCTACAGCCTGGGAGGCATGGCCGAGCGACTGACCGCCGAAGCGGGGCTGGCGGGGGCGCCCTTCTACGCAACCGATCTGGGCTGCGGCCCCTTGCACACCGAGCTCCGCGAGCGGCTTCTGTGGCAGATGGAGCGGGCCTACAAGCGAAACATCATCGGAGACTCTCCGGCCTCCAGTTGGGCGATGACGGTGGTGAACCAGAGCTTCGCCGGCGCGCCGGGCATCGTGGAGGTGTCGGCCCGCACGCCCATGCGTGCCGGGGAAACCGGCACCTACTTCATCGGCATGGGCACGCAGGCGGGAGAGGGCGCCGTGGTGCTGCCCGTTCGGGTTCGCGTGGGAGCCGGTCTCCCTCAGTTCCAAGGCGCCGCCCGTCGCGACGAGACAGCCGAGCCGACGGGAGCGGCCTGGAGTTGGGCGGTCGGCGGGGATCTGGGCGTGGGGCTGCGCCTGCCTGTCGACGGGCGCCGTCCGCCGGTGGTGATGGGGCCGCGGGCCGCCAGTCTGCTCACGGCCGGCCTGGGTGCGCACCTCGTCAGCCTGCGAAACGCCGGCGAGGGGGCTGTGGCGCCACCGCCGGCCCGCAATCCAGCCGTTTGGATTCCTGTGGACAAAGAGACGGTGAGCCGCCAGCTCCAGGTCACGCCCTTCCTGCGCTACACCGTCATGGATGTGTTCTTTGCCGAGGGTCGCCTGTACCTGGGTCAGAAGTCCCTGTCCCAAGCGCCGCCGGCCGGGCTGGGCGTGGGCTTCCAGCTCCGGCCGGTCAATTTCTTCTCTCTTCGAGAAGACGGCAAGCGGTAGCGCGGGCGGCGCCGGCCCAGCGTCTGACCACATCCCCCCGCAAAGAGCCTCCGTTGGCCTCCCATGAGGGTCCAGAGGCCAACGAACAGGGTCCGCTGGGCAAATTTTACCCAACGGACCCTCGGCCGTGGCTTCACGATGCCACCACACAGCCTCCGGATCCCACGGCGCAGCATCCGGATCCCACGGCGCAGCCTCCGGATCCCACGGCGCAGCCTCCGAAACGCACCCCCACCCACCTCGCCCTGCCCCGAATTGGCGGCCTGGCCCTTTCGCTCGGAAGATCCGACGAATCGCCGCTTGTCCCCGGTCGCCCGTTCCGAAGCCCCACCAAATCGCCGCTCGCCCCCGAACGCCCCTCCCCGACCGCATCAACCAAGGCCGCCACGCCCCGCCACCCGCCCGGTTACCCCGCCCCCAGGAGCAACCTCGCCTTGCGTCGCGCCACCTACGCCGAATACCTCCACCTCGAGGCCGAGAGCCTCGAAAAGCACGAGTTCTTCGACGGCACCATCCTCTCCATGGCCGGCGGGACCCC
>JBEIQK010000105.1:0-12601 GCA_040376505.1 Alphaproteobacteria bacterium
ACGGTGAAGGCCGGCAGCACCTTTGGCCTCTACAACCTCACCATCCTCGACACCGACGTCACCGGCGACGGCGGCGCAGGTTGGGCGGTCGGCTCGGACGTGACGGTGGAGAGCGTCAACTTCCAGAGCAACCAGGCCACGGGCGACGGCGGCGCCCTCGCGCTCACCCGCGGCACCCTCACCTTGTCCGACGTCACCTTCTTTCAGAACGTGGCCCTCGACGACGGGGGCGCGGTGGCCATCGTGTCCGGCGACCTCATCGACACCGACAGCGCCTGGATCGAGAACTCCGGGATGCGCGGGGGCGCCCTGCTGGCCGACGCCTCGGACGTCACCATCCTCGACAGCCTGATCAGCCACAACACCGCCAACGACGTCGGCGGCGGCCTCGCACTGACCTCGATCACCGGCCTGTACATCGAAGACACCAACATCCTGCTCAACGAGAGCTTCAGCTACGGCGGCGGCGTGGCCTTCACCAACGCCGTTCCCACCGGCACGGCCCTCTTTCGCAACAACATCGTGCAAGACAACGCCGCGATGGGCCTCGGCGGCGGCGTGGCCATCACCGGCGCCATCGCCAGCTTCTCGATGATCAACAACTCCTTCGTGGGCAACGAGGGCGTGGGCGAAGGGGCGGGCATCTACATCGGCGCCGCCGACACCGTCGGCCTCACCGTCTGGAGCAACCTCGTGATGGCGAGCTATGGCGACTCGGGGCTCTACCTCGCCCCCGGCGGCCTCGCCGACGTCGCCTGGAACAGCGCCTGGTTCACCTCCTCGGGCATCGAGTTCGGCGGCGACCTGCTGGTAGACGAAGACGAGAACCGCGCCGACAACCCGCTCTTTGTCTACTTCACCAACAATGGCAATCCAACCGACGACGACCTGGACCTGTCGGCGGGCTCTCCGGTGATCGACGCCGGGCCCGAAGACACCGGCTACAACGATCCCGACGGCACGCGCAACGATCGGGGCTACACCGGCGGTCCGGGCGCGGGAGAATGACGATGCTTCTGTTCTCTGTCTTCTTCGGCCTCGCCCAGGCGGCCAGCATCACCGTGGCCCCCGGCGATGACATCAACACGCTGGCGGCCTCGCTGTCACCGGGCAGCGAGCTGGTCTTCTCCGACGGCGTCTACCCCATCCACTCGACGATCAACATCAAGGCGGTGGGCACCGAAGAGCAGCCCGTGCGCCTCGTCGCCGCCGAGGGTGCAACGCCGATCCTGGAGTTCCAGGTGACCAGCGGCGGCAACTACATCGTTCGCATCGAAGAGGCCGCCTACGTCGAGCTCGATGGGCTCACCATCCGCGGCGGGGCTGGCTGGGAGGCCAACACCTACACCGGCATCTCGGTCGGCGGCGACTCCCAGCACATCACGGTGAAGAACTGCCTGGTGAGCGAGACGGGCGGCACCTCTATCGCGCTCGGCGGCGGCACGGGCTTCGTCACCCTGGAGCACAATGAGCTGCGCGAGACCATCAACGGCCACGGCATCTACGCCGGCCGCAGCGATGGCACCGAGTGGGTTGAACAGTCAGTCTTCCACAACAACTGGATTCACGACATCCGCGGCGACTACAGCTACGGGATCTGGGTCTCGCCCGCCAGCACGGGCAACACCATCACCCACAACAATATCTACAATGTCAGCTACTCGGGCCTGATGGTGCACAGCACCGAGCTCGGCGCCGCCAACGTCGTCGAGGGCAACGCCATCTGGAATGTGTCGGGCTACGGCATGGAGGTCTATGGCACCTCCCTCATCCGCAACAACCTGATCTTCAACATCGACGGCGTCGGCTTGCGCACTCGGGCCTCGGACTTCGGCAACTACGAGCAGGTGGTGTTCAGCATGAACACCATCACCCAGACCGGGGGTTGGGCGGTCGAAGCCGACGACTGGGAGGGCCAGATCGGCATGGTCTTCGCCAACAACGCCGTCTGCAACCCCACCGGCCAGGCTCTCTCCTGGGAGGTCCCCACCGACACCGCCCTCACCCAGGACACCGTGGGTCTGTTCACGGGCAACGTGGTCTGTGGTCAGGTTGAGAACCCGACCTGGTTCTACGCGGGCTACAGCGCTGGCGACGGCTACAACGACTTCACCGACGCGGTGGGCTGGAACTTCTACCCGAGCCCCACCAGCCTGCTGGTCGACACCGGCACCGCCGACGGCGCGGCCTACATCCCCGAGACCGACTTCAACGGCGTGCCCCGCGAGGGCGACTCGCCCGATGTCGGCGCCTACGAGTGGGATGGCGACAGCAACCCCGGCTGGAGCATCCAGGAGGGCTTCAAGAGCCTGGAGCTCAAGGACACCCGCACCAAGGAGTTCGTCGGCGGCTGCTGCCAGGACGGCAAGGGCGAGGACACCGCCAAGGCCGCGCTGCTGTTGCCCCTCCTCGGCCTGGGGGCCCTGCGCCGTCGCCGTTCGCCGGCCCGCCGCACCTGAGGGCTCAGCCGCGTCCGCTCCAGCCGGCCCGCTCGGTGTAGACGAGCTGGATCTTCGAGAAGGGCCACCAGCGCTGCACATAGGTCGGGTCGCGCAGCGGTGTGCCGGCGGAGACCAGCGTGGCCTCCTGGGCGCGGCACCAGGCCTCGGTGGCGCCCCAGATGCCCAGCGCCACCACCAGGGCGAGGCGCAGGGCGCGGGTCCAGTCCCGCCCCAACTGCACCAGCACCAACAGCGGAAAGACCCACATCGCCAGCACGCCGAATTGCAGGCCGATGAGCCCGGGGCGCTGGCCGAATTCCAAGGCGCGCAGCGAGCCCAGGGCGTAGAGGCCCCAGCCCACCGAGAGGGCCATGCCGATCCATCGCGCGACGGGGATCATGCAGAGCGGCTAACCCCCGCCGCCAGGAGGACCGCCGCCTTGGCAGGGCGACGTAAGGGCCCTCAGCTCCAGCGCAGGCCCGCGCGGACATCCTCGGCGTAGAAGGCGTCGAGGGCCTCGGCGAGGCGGGCCACCTCCGGATCTTCGCTCACCGGCGGGGTCGGCCGCATCACCAGATACAGATCACCCCGCTGGCCGTCTTTGGCGGCGCCGCGGCTGCGCACCCGCATCACCCGCCCCGAGGGCGTATTGGGGGGCACGCGCAGCTTGATCTCCCCGTCGGGCAAGGCGACGGTGATCTGGCCGCCCACCACGGCCTCTTTGAGGCTCAGCGGCAGGTCGAGGTAGAGATCTGCGCCCTCGCGTCGAAGCAACTCGTGGGGGGTGACCTTTACGGTGAGCAAACAGTCTCCGGGGGGACCGCCGCGCTCGCCGTCGCCGCCCTTGCCGCGCAGGCGGATCGTCTGTCCATCCTCGACCCCTTCGGGGAGCTTGACCTTGAGAGCCTCCTCGATCATGGTGCGGCCGGTGCCGCCGCAAGGGTCACACTCCTGGGCGTAGACCCAGCCGCTGCCGCCGCAGGCCTCACAGGGCAGGGCAAAGCCGCCAAACTGTCCACCCGCCTTGACCCGACCCGCGCCCTTGCAGGGCTCACAGGTGCTGCGCCCGGTGCCGCCCTCGCCTTTGCAGGTGCGGCAGGCGGCCGGGCGGCGGAAGTGGATGGTGGGGCTGGCGCCGCGCAGGGCCTCGACGAGGGGCACAGCGACGCTGCCCTCGATGTCTGCGCCCTTGCGGGCAGCGTTGCGCGGAGCCCCGCCGCCGCCGCCGCGGAACATGTTGCCAAACAGATCCTCGAACTTCATGCCCCCCATGACGCCGCCCCCGCCGGGGAAGCCGCCCATGCCGCCGGGGAAGCCACCGCGCCCGCCGCCCATCTTCTTCCACTGGCGGGCCTGCTCGGCGTCGAAGCCGGTGCGCAGCGAGTCTTCGCCAAACTCATCGTAGTTGGCCCGGCGCTGCTCGTCGCCGATGACCTCATAGGCGGCGTTGATCTCCTTGAAGCGGTCCGACGCCTTGGGGCTCTTGTTCAGATCCGGGTGGAACTCGCGGGCCAGCTTTTTGTAGGCCTTGCGGATGGTGGCCTGGTCGGCGTCGCGCCCAACCCCAAGGACGCTGTAGAGGTCGCGCATGGCAATCTGTCTCCGTTCGGAGGGTAGTCACGGCGGCGGCGACGGCCAGCCCGGCGCTCTTCAGGGCGCCCAGGTGGTGATCGCCGTCACGGCCTCTTGGAGAAGCGGCACGGCGCTGGGGCCCACCGAGTTGGTCTCCTCGTAGTGGTCGCCATCGGCCTCGATCAAGTAAGGCGAGGTGGGGTGCAGCTCGTAGTCATAGGGCGGGATCAGGTAGCCGATCTCATCGTTTCCGAGGCCGAGGATCCACTGGTGCTCTCCGCCCATCTGCTCTTTCCAGTAGGGGCCGGCGGGGGCGAGGCTGACATCGGGCGGATTGGGGTTGGTGGGGTCGAGGAAGTCCACCACCGGACTGTTTACCCGGCTGCCGTCGTAGCCGCCGATCGACAGCTCGGGCGTGGCCTCGCCGGGCACCGAGAGCATCGTGATCGGGCCCACCGTCACGAGGTTCACCTCGGTCAGCAGCTCGGGCGTGTTGCGCTCGTTGATGTCCTGCTCGGGATCATAGTTGAAGGTGGGCCGATCGAAGACCCCAACCAGGAAGAGCGCCTGAAAGCCGTAGTTCTCCACCGGAACATACAGTCGCTGGGCCCGCACCGAGACGGTGGGATCGGCTGCCACGCTGCTCTCGGCGACCGCCTGCAGCGCGAGGCTGGCGATGACCTTGCCGAGGGCCTCGGTCTTCTCCCAGGTCTCGCCCTCGTGGGCGACGCCGTCAAAGTCGGTGACCGTCACGCCCAGCGGGGTCATCAGACCGCCGACGCTGGCGTTGAAGTAGATGGCCACGCCGCCGAGCCCGGCCTGGTCGCCGCTCTCCCAGCTCACGCCTTCTTCAACGCCCTGGCGCAGGTAGTGGGCGAAGTCGCTCGACAGGCTCAGGTTCTCGGAGCCGATGGCCTCGGGGTGGTTGCCCCAGTTGATCAAGGTGGCGATGGTGCTGCCGTCGGACCGGGCGAAGTGCGCGGTGTAGACGCGCTCCTCGATCACCACTGGATCGCGGCTGTCTCGCACGGTGTTGCGGGTGCCTGTCTCGGGGAAGGGCGCGGCCGAGTCGATCACGCCGGACTTCATCGTCGCCGGCTCCAAGGCCGCCACCGCCTCGGTGACCGCCTGGGCGACGCCGGCGATGATCTGGGCGCGGTGATCGGCGTCGACGCCGGACTTGCCCAGGCGCGGCCCCCACTGACCCAGCGTGTCGGCCGTCTCGTGGGTGTGGGTGGAGGAGAGCGTGATGTGGTCGACGTCTACGCCGTCGGCGACGAGCTTTTCGCGGATGGAGTCGACGTCGTTGTTGAACCAGCCCACGGCGTCGAGGCTGATCAGCGCGACGGTGGTGTCCCCCGAGCGCAGGGCGATCGCCCGGGCCCAGGTGGGGTCGTGAATGTCCTGGGCGGCCCGCGCCGAGCCAAATCCGGCGATCCAGACGCCCTTGAATTCGCCGTCCGCCTCGTAGTCGTCGGGGCCGGGGTAGCCCTCGTCGCCCGGGCAGAGCCGGTCGCAGCCGCAGTCGAAGAAGGTGTCGTGGCTGCTGCTGTAGGTGGAGCTGCCATCGAGGTCATCCCAGGTCTCAAAGCAGGCCGGGGTGATGTCGACGGCGCTGGCCCCCGCCAGCAGCGCGCCGCTGTTGGTCTCGCAGCCCGCGTCGCCGGGGCAGACGAGGTCGGGCCGGTAGGGGGCCGGCCCGCTGCCGGTGTCATCGACGGCGACGCCGCCCTTGTCGCCCTTGCAGGCGAGGAGCAGGGCAAAGACCGGAAGCGCGCGCTTCATGGGGGCTTACTCTCCGAAGAGGGCGATGCAGTCTTCCAGCACTTGGGCGGGGTGGGTGCCGATGCTGGAGACCTCGTATTCCAAGACCAGCGTACCGCTGGCGTCGAGGATCTTGGTGACCCGGCTGGCGAAGCCCGACGAGGGGGAGTTCGCGGCGTCATAGTAGAGCGCCAGGGTCTTGTCGTCGTCTGTCCACAGCTCGAAGGCAAAGCCCTCTTCTTCGGCCCAGGCCCGGTTGGTGGCGGGGTCGTCGAAGCTGACGCCCACGATCTGCACGCCGAGGGCGTCGAACTCTGCCTGGAGGTCGCGGTACCCGCAACCCTCGACCGTTCAACCCGAGGTGCCCGCCGCGGGGTAGAACCACATCACGGTGGGGTTGGTCATCAGATCGGCCTTGCCGCGGGCGCTCCCATCGTAGTTCGTGGCCACGAAGTCGATCGCCGGCAGCGCCTCGGCCGGGACATCGCCGTTGTACTCGACGGGCGTGCCATCACCGCCCGGATCGCCACCAGCGTCACCCCCATCGCTCTCACCGGGCCCGGTGTCCACGACAGAGGAGGTGTCGGCCGGATCGGCCTTTTCACCAGGGGTACCCGCGGAGGAGCAGGCCAGAAGCGTGGAGAAGAGCAGGGCGGTGCGGTGCATCAGGCCGCCTTAGCACAGCGCCTGCGCGCGGGCCCATCTTGGGGCTACCTTGCCCCCATGTGGCTCCTCCTCTCCGCCCTCGCCCGCGCCCACTCCCCCCACGACGTGGCCAGCCTGCTCAGCCAGGCCCCCGACGGCGCGCTGCTCACCAACGACAGCGACGTGCTGGCCTGGACCGACGCCGCCACCCAGGCCTTCACCTATGTGGTGGCGCCGGGAGACCAGCCCACCTGCGCCGTCGCGCGATCCCGCACCACCCTGGTGGTCGGCGACGAAGACGGCCTGTGGTGGAGCGGCGACGGCGGGCTCTCCTTCCTCTCGGCCGCCGGCCCTGGGGCGGTCGTGGACTGCCTCGCCGGCGAAGAGGCCCTGCTGGCCGTCTCTCCCGCCGACGGACTTTGGACCAGCGAGGAGGGAAAGGCCTGGGACCCCCTCCTGCGCAACCCGGGCTGGCGACCGGTGCGCGGCGCCGCCCTGCCCGGCGGCTGGCTGGTCCTCGATGACGAAGGCGGGCTGCACCTCGTCGACGAGAGCGGTGACACCGCGCTGGAGGGGCCCCTCTTCGCGGTGGGCCTCTCGGTAGACCCCGAAGATCCCGACCGCTGGCTCATCGGTGAGGCCGAGGGCCCCCCGCTGTTGACCGAGGATGGCGGCCGCACCTGGGCCCCGCTGCCCGACGGGCCGGTCGGCGCCACTGTGCTGCACCTCCGCGGCGAGACCCTGCTGCTGGCCACGATCAGCAGCGCGGTCTGGGTGAGCGAAGACGGCGGCTCCAGCTTCCGCCTCGACGATCAGGGCCTCGACGCCTTGGCGCTGGGCGGCGGCGGGCCCCACGACGGCGTGCACTACTTCCACCTCGCCCTAGACGACGATCGCTGGCGCCTCGCCAGCTTCGAGGGCCTCTACGCCAAGGCCGCCGGCAGCGACGATCCCTGGCAGCAGGCCCCCCTCGACGTGATCCCGCGGGCGCGCTCCGTGGACTGGCTGGGCGAGGATCGGCTGCTGGTGGGCGCTTACGGCGGCGGCGTCTACGAGGGCAACCCTGGCGAGGCCGACTGGGTGGAGCGCTCGGCCGGCGTGGGATGGCCCTGGCCCAAGCAGATCCTCGCCGGAGATGCCGACGGTCAGTGGCTCTTCGAGGTGACCGGCACGATCCTGGCCCTGAGCGAAGACGGCGGCCTGCGCTGGACCACGGCCCAGACCGGCCTCGTCGAGGCCGGCGACGTCGTGACCCTCTCCCCCGGTTGGCCCGACGATCGCAGCCTGGCGGTGGCCGGCCGGACCGCCGAGGGGCGCGCCGCCGTCGCCTTCAGCGAGGACGCGGGCGCCTCCTGGGCGCTCGGCCTGCTCCCGGGGGCCTGCACCGCCAAGCCCTCGGCGATGGCCTGGGGGGAGGCCGGCCTGCTCGTCTCCTGCGGGGTCACGGGCGCCCTGTCGCTCTCCGACGATCAGCGCAGCTTCGAGCCCATCGCCACCCTGGGCGCCGAGGTCAAGGACATCGCCCTGGGCCCCGAGACCCTGCTCGCCGCCAGCGACGGCCTCTACCGCCTCGGCCCCACCGGCCCGGTGCGCCTCGCCGCCGAGGGCGAGCAGGTCGACGCGGTGGCCTACAGCGCCGAGGGCGACGCGGTCTGGTTCGCCGTCTCGGGCCAGGGGCTCTTCACCGGCGCCACCGTGGAGTCGGCCGAGGCGGTGGGCTTCCCCCTCGGCGATCGGGTCGAGGACATCGACCTCTCCGAGGCGGGGGCGGTGGCGATCGCCACCCGACAGGGGGCCTTCTTTCGCGCGGTCGGCAGCGGGGCCTGGCGGCGGGCCAACGCCTACGATCGGGTCGACGACGGGCTGCAATTCTGGATGTGGCGCGGCTTCGCCCCGGTCGAGCGCACCGAGGCCACCGCCCGCGAGGTCCACCGTGGCGAGGTTGGGGCCCAGGCCACCCTCACCGTCGAGGCGGCCTACCTGCGCCTGCTCGGATCGGCCTTCGACGGGGCTGCGCTCTCCCTCTCCATCGACGGCGGCCCGGCCGAGCGGCTGGAGCTCGCCGACGCCGCGGCGCGCGGGGTCCTCTGGGAGGCGGCCCTCGAACCGGGGGTCCACGCGGTGATCTTCACCGTGGAGTCCGGCGTGGTCGAGCTCGACGGGGCCGAGCGCTGGACCGAGGGAGCGCCGCCCGCCTGGCAGGCTCCAGCGCCCCTGCCGGGAGACGAGGCGCCCAAAGGCCGCTGTGGCTGCGCCCAATCCACCGATGTGTCGGGCGGCGGGCTGCTGCTGCTGATCGCGGCCCTCACAGCTCGACGGCGTTCACCCGCTCGATGAGCGCTTCGTTGCTGGCGTAGAGCTCGGCCACCTGGGGCGCGCTCAACAGGGCGCCGCCGAGGAAGGAGCCCAACTGGGCGAAGGCCCCCTGGCGGGGCAGCCGGCCGAGGACCTCGTCGATGAGGGCATCGGCGGAGGCGCCCTCTTCGAGGATCAGCTCTCCGTCGGCGAGGAGGCCCCGCACCACCGCGGCCACCACGCCGCGGATCATCGGGCTCACTCGCCGCTCTTGCGCGGCACGAGGTACACGATGTCGCGCACCACCAAAAGCGGCGAGGGATCCTGGTAGATCCAGGCGTGTACTGCCTTGGCGTCGCCGTAGGGGCAGGCCTTGAGGATGGCCTCGATCAGCTCGGGCACGGGCGTGGGGCCGCGCGCGTGAATCCACCAGGCGGCCCACTTGTTGAGGGGCGGCGCGGGATGGTCGCGCATCGCGTAGTAGCCCGCGCCGAGCTTGCGCACGTTGCTGCCGATGTTGCGAAAGCGGTCGCGCACCATGCGTACGCTGACCTCCTCGCCGGTCAGCGACGCCATGCGGGCGGCCAGCCAGTGCGCGCCCGCGAGGCCGCCTGCTCGGGCCAGCTCACGCCGAACCGTGGGCGGATCGCCAGCGGGGGCGGACACCGCCACCTGGCCAAGATCCTCCGTGACCGCCCCCAGCGCGCCTGCCGTGTCGGCGCTGTGGACGGAGTGGACAAATTGAACCTGGACTTCCGGCGAGGAAGCCGTTTCTGTGCGTTTCATGGGCCGACCGGGGACATCCGACATGGCGAAAGGTTACCGCAAGCGCAAAGTAAGTTTGACAAGGGCCGTGAACTTTTTTTACCTAAAGCATCCGGCAGGCAGGTCGTGGGGTCCCGAGGGAAGCTCCTGCGGCGCCTGCATGTGGTCGAAGCTCCGCGGCCCCGGCCCCTTGGTGCTGCGGTGTATCGCGTGTGAAAACACCCGGGTGGGGGGAGCCGAGCGCGGCTGCGATCTGTTTGAGCCCAAGGCCGACTGCCTCGCCTGCGCAGCCTGTTGTGGTCCGGCTTTTGACGCGGTGGAGCTGAGCCGACGGGATCCGGTGATCCGGGCGCAGCCCCACCTGATCGCCGCCGATCCCTTCGGGAGGCCGGGCGTGCGGCGCACCACCACCAACCACTGCGCCGCCCTCGATCGGGCCGACAACCGCTGCGCGATCTACGCCGACCGCCCGCGTTGCTGCCGAGACCTGGAGCCCGGCGGCCCCGGATGCCTCTTTGCCCGACGCCGCGCCGGCCTCAGCCCCTCGTGAAGCCGCCGGGCTTGCTTTACGGCCTGAGTCCTCACGTTAGTCCCCCCCGACGGAGGATCCATGCCCCAACCCGGCCCCGCCCCTCGCAGCCGCGCCGACGCCGCCGACCGCGCGCGCGTCAACCCTCGCCTTGAGCGCCTCTTTCCGGCGGCAAAGGCAGCCGGACCCCGCATCGGCATCCTCTCCACCTGGGATGTCGAGAACAACGCGGTGCGCATCCTCGCCGGCACCCTGCGCCAGGCCGGCCACCACACGGTCGAGCTGTACTTCAAGGACTGGATCTCCAACCACCTTGATCCCGCCAGCGACGAAGAGCTGGAGACCCTGGCCAAGGTCATCCGCCGCGAAGAGCTGAACCTCATCTGCATCAGCATCCGGGCCAGCGCCTATGCCCAGCAGAGCCGGCGCATCACCGAGTACCTGCAGCGCGAGCTGGAGATCCCGGTGCTCTGGGGCGGCATGCACGCCACGATGGCGCCGGCCGAGTGCATCGAGCTGGCCGACATGGTGCTCTCCGGCGAAGGCGAGCTGGCCCTGCTCGACCTCGCCAACAAGCTGCGCGACGGCGACGACGACACCCAGACCGCACCGAATGTTTGGTTCCGCCGCGGTGCTGGCGACATCGTCAAGAACGGGCTGCGGCCGCTGGTCAGCAACCTCGATGACCTCGCCTTCCGCGACTACACCACCCACGACCACAAGTACTTCATCCAGGGGGGCCGCTACATGCAGGGCGACCCCATGCATGGCGACCCGGTCTTTCAGATGATGGGCAGCCGCGGCTGCATCTACAAGTGCAGCTACTGCTACAACTCCACCTACAAGAAAGAGATCTACCCGGGCCAGAAGTGGTTCCGCGTGCGCTCGCCGGCCAGCATGGTCGAGGAGATCCGCGCCGCCCGCAAGCACTGGGGCTTCAAGCGCATCCGCTTCGACGATGAGGTCTTCAACTTCCAGCTCGACTGGCTGGCCGACTTCTGCGAGCGCTACCCCCGCGATGTGGGCCTGCCCTTCGAGATCTTCATCGAGCCCAAGCTGGTGAACGAAGAGCGGATGGCCATGCTGCGCGACGCCGGGCTGGTGAGCGTCTACATGGGCGTGCAGTCGAGCGAGCGGGTCACGGGCCACCTTTACGACCGCCGCGTGAAGAACTCCAGCATCGCCGACATCGCGCAGATGTACCACAAGCTCGGCATCAAGCCGCACTTCCAGCTCATCTTCGACGACCCGGTCTCCACCGAAGAAGACAAGCGCAAGCTCTTCGAGATGATCTCCTCGTTCCCGCACCCCTTCGATCTCTACCTCTTCTCGATGACGGTCTTTCCGGGCTCGGAGCTCAACAACAAGCTGCTCAGCAGCGGGCTCATCAGCGAGTACGACATCGACGGGCTCAACAACACCCGCATCTTCTACCAGCACCGGGTGAACCTCTCGTACCCGCGGCCGGTCGAAGACACCTTCTGGATCGCCCTCACCCAGATGTTGTCGAAGCCCTTCGTGCCGCGCACCCTGCTCAAGGCCTTGTCGAGCAGCGAGACCCTGCGCAAGCACCCCTGGCCGGTCATCCAGCTGGCCAACGCCACCAACTTTGTGAAGATGGGCACCACCGCGGGCAGCATGGTGATGAACGGCGAGCTCACCAAGACGCTGATGCGCCGCTGGATGTCGATGGACCGCATCATCACGACCTGAGCGCCCGGGCGGCCTCGCTACAAAAAGCGGCGGCTGTTGAGCAGCGCGGGCGCCCGGTCGGGCCGGTCGAGGATGCCGGCCGCCACGACCTCGGCGCAGCGCAGGGCGAAGTTGTAGGGGCGGCCGTTCATGCCGAGGCAGGACCACAGGGTGGGCTGCCCCGGCAGGGCGCCGACGATCGGCAGGCCGTCGCAGGTGAAGTCCATCAGGCCCACCCGGTCTTCTTCCGGCGCACCGACGAGGCCCGGCCACCAGCGCGCGGCCGCCTCGGTGAGGCGCGCCGCCACCGCCGGAGCGGGCTCCAGCGCGCGTTCGCCGACCTCACAATGCGGGGTGGCCCAGCGGGCCCCCGCCATCCAGAGCGCATCGCCGCGGCTGCGGCCCATCAGCCAGCCCATCTGACCGAGGACGGCGGGCCCAGCGGGCAGCTCGACGCCGGGGGCTAAGGAGAAGGCCCGGCGCTGGGTGCGCACCGGGTAGACCTTGTCGGCGAAGAAGGGCTCCAGATCAAGGGCGCTCAAGCCCTCGGCCAGCACGACGATCTCGGCCCGCACCGGCTGGCCGTCGAGCACGACCCCCTTGCCGCCCACCGCCTCGACCCGGCCGGCCACGGGCACGACGCCGCTGCGGGCGAGCCGCTCCCCGAGCACCGCGAAGAGCAGCGCCGGGTCGACGTTTCCGTCGCCGGGGAGGAAGCGCGCCGGCCCCAGATGCGGGCTGCCGGTGGCCGCCTGCACATCGGCGGCCGACCAGCGCTCGGCGGGCAGGCCGAGGGCCTGGAGCGCGGCGATGTCGGCCTCGACCTCGTCGACCTCCCGGGGGCCGTCGGCGGCCACGAGGGAGCCCACCTCTTCGAGCAGCCCCCACTGGCGCAGGC
>JBEIQK010001061.1:0-1842 GCA_040376505.1 Alphaproteobacteria bacterium
CCGGGTCTGGGGCTACAAGGCCGGCATCGCCACCCGCACGGTCGACACCCATGTGCTCACCGTTCGCAAAAAGCTGGGCGACGACGCCACCCAGCCCCGCTTCATCGAGACCCTGCACGGCGTGGGCTACCAGTTCGTGGGGCGCGAGAGTTGATCACCGGCCTGCTGGCCCTCTTCGCCATTGGGCCCGAGGTCTGGGGCAGCATGGGCAGCGGCCGGCTCTATGAGGCCGCCGACGGCGACAGCGCCACCGCCATCAGCGCCTACGAGGCCCTTCTGGGCGACCTCACCCTCGATGATCCGCGCCGGGCCGAGCTGCACTACTGGCTCGGCCGCGCCCGCTTCAACGAGGGCGACCTCGTGGGGGCTCGGGCCGACCTCGCCGCCGCCGCCGCGCCCCCCCTGCGCCACGCCGGGGCCCGCGAGTGGCTCGCCCGGATGGACCTCTCCACCAAGGCCGTCGGCGTCTTGCCCTACCGCGAGGACTTCGAGAACGGGCCCGGGCGCTTCGTCCGCGGTTGGCCCCTGGGCGAGGCCGACGACCTCGGCCGCAGCCGCCTCCCCGACGGCGAGGCGGGCTCCGCCCTGCTCTGGCACTTCGAGGTCACCGACGGCGCCGAGGACTTCATCGCCCTGGCCTTCTCGCCCCTGCCACGCGGGCCGACGCGCATCGCCCTGCGCCTGCGGGCCGGCAGCTTTGAGCTGCGCCTGCGGCCAGTCCTTGAAGAGGCCAACGGCCGGCGATGGGTGGGCCCCCTCCTGGGCGTACCCGTCGATCGCTGGGTCGACTACGAGCTCGCCCTGACCGACTTCACCGCTGGGGGCGCCCCCGCTCAACGCAGCGCCCCGCCCGCCGCCGTGCGCCTGCTGCGCCTGGAGGACGCCACCAACAGCCTGCTGCCGATGCGCGGCGACAACGAGCTGTTTGTCGACGATCTCGTCATTCGCTGAGCCGGCCCCAAAAAGAGCGCACCGCGCGGAGCCCCATTGCTCCGGCGGTGCGGATCTGCGCGCGCAACACGGGCCCGATCGATGGGCACGGACGACGGGTTGTTGGAGGGACCGCGCTGCGCTGACAGACGCAACCCTACCAAGCAAGGGCCGTGCCAATCGATCGTAAGCCCGCTTTGGACGAGGGCCCCCGCCCGCGGCCCCCCAAAGCGCGACCTGCCTGCCCCGGATGGCGGTGGGCACGTCATCGTGGCCCCGCAAAATGCCGCAGGCGCCGTGCCGGGGGCTTGTCGCAGGGAGACCGGCGATTACCCTGTGCGTCGAGCGGGGAGGCCGGCCGGGCCGAACTCTCCGAAACAACCCTTGAAGGCCGAACATCCGGCATCAGCAAGGGCTTACCTGTTCACCACGCACCCTGCCGGGCCACCGCCTGGCTGCGTAGGAGTCATCATGGGCAAGATCGTCGGCATCGACCTCGGCACCACCAACTCCGTCGTCTCCGTCATGGAAGGGGACAAGCCGGTGGTCATCGTCTCCGAAGAAGGTGGACGCACCACCCCCTCCGTCGTCGGCTTCGCCAAGGACGGCGAGCGCCTCGTCGGCAGCGTCGCCAAGCGCCAGGCCATCACCAACCCCAAGCGCACGGTCTCCTCGATCAAGCGCTTCATGGGTCGCCGCTACGACGAGTCGGCCACCGAGGTCAAGCGCGTCTCCTACGACGTGGCCAGCGGCTCCGACGGCCTGCCCCGCGTCAAGATCGACGACAAGCAGTTCTCGCCCCCCGAGATCTCGGCGATGATCCTGCAGAAGCTCAAGCGCGACGCCGAGCGCTACCTGGGCCACGAGGTCACCGAGGCGGTCATCACCGTCCCGGCCTACTTCAACGACGCC
>JBEIQK010000767.1:0-3128 GCA_040376505.1 Alphaproteobacteria bacterium
CAACGGCGTGGATGACGACTGCGACGCCGAGGTGGACGAGGGCTGCGAGATCACCGACGGCAGCGATGGGGGCGAGGCCGACGGCGGCGAGGCCGACGCCGGGGAGGCCGATGGCGGCGACGACACCAGCGATCCAAACGCCAGCTGGACCCCGCCCGAGGACAACCGCACCGAGGAGGGCGTGCCCAAGGGCGGCTGCGCCACCGCGCCCACCCCGGGTTGGGCCGGCGCCCTCCTCCTCACCCTTGGCGCGCTGCTCGGACGTCGCCGCCGCCCTCAGTGAACCTGGGAGTTGTCGCCCCCCCAGCGCAGCGGCTTGCCCGGCTTTGAGGGCTTGCCGCTCTTGCCGCCCTCGATGACCTGCAGCCGATGGTGCAGCTTGTCGTAGCGGTCCTTCAGCAGGCGGCGCCGGATCGGGTTCTTGGGGTCAAACCAGGCCGTCCACAGCCAGGGCGCCGCCAGGGCGCCGATGCCCACGCCGCCGGCCGGGAAGGAGCCCAACACCTGCAGCAGCAGACCGATGGCGGTGGCGCCGATCGCGAAGTGCCAGCCGCGAATCGGGATGGCAAAGAAGAGGTTGAGCTGCGCGTCGCGGTGGGCCGCGCCGAAGAGGATGAAGATCGGCATCAGGGCGAGGCCCAGGCCGGCGTGGCTGCGCACGACCAGCAGGCCGGTGCGGTCGAGCAGCAGGCCGAGCGCCATCGTCAGGCCAAAGACCAGCGCCAGGAAAGCCGCCATCTCGCGGCGGCGCAGGGTGCGCTCGAGGATCGGCAGCCCAAAGGCCACCCCCAGCCAGTCAAAGAGCGGCGGCAGGTGGTCGCCGCGGGTGGCCAGCCAGGCCGTGAGGGGCTGCCAGGGCGCGAAGTCGCCGGCCCCCCAGGCCAGCAGGCGGTAGGTGTCGACCCCCGCCATCGTCGCCGCCACCTGACCGATGTAGAGCGCCACGAGGGCCACCAGGACCCGTTTGGTGGTGGGTGTGAGCTGAAATCCAAGCTGAGACGAGAAGGATGGCACCCGCGCTCCGTTGGCCTCGGCCTAACCGGGCCCGAGGCGGGATAGCCCAGCCCGATGCTCTGTCTGCTCCTCGCGGCCCTCGCGCCGGCCCAGGCCCACCCCTTCGGCAGCAACCTCCCCGCCCACGACATCGAGCTGGTGCTCGACGCCGGGCGCGTGCAGGTCGACTACAGCGTGGAGATCCCCACCGCCGACGCCCTGCGCGAGGTGAAAGCCCTGCTGGGGCGCGGCCCCCGCGGCCCGCTCCAGGAGGCCTGGCTGCGCCGCCAGCGCGAGCAGGAGCTCCACGATGGCCTCAGCCTGGTTGCCGACGGCGCCGCCCTCGCCACGGAGGCCCTCCCCACGCTGCTCCCCAGCGGCAAGGGCGACAGCCGCTTCCTTCGCTACGCCATCAGCCTCGGCGCCGACCTGCCCCTCGCCGCGCGCACCCTGGTGCTGCGCAACGGCAACCTGCCCGACCAGCCGGCCCTCTTTCGCGCCCAACTCGCCGTCACCGACGCCGTTGTGCTCGACGCCGCCTCGATCTTCGACCTGGAGGGAGAGTCCGTGGTGGCCAACCGCGAGGGCCAGTGGAGGATGGAAGAGGAGAACCGCGAGTTGCGCCTCGCCTTTCGCCCCCGCGACCCCCGCGACGCCGCCCTGCACGCCGCCCTGCGCCGCCTCGGCAGCGAAGACGGTTGGGTCAGCCCCCGCCAGACCGGCCACGCCGCCCTCGCCCAGGTCGATCGCGGCGGATGGGGGGCCCTGGGTTCCCGCGGGCGCCTGCGCCTCGCCCTGGCGCTGCTCCCGCTGGGGCTGCTGGTGGCCGGGCTGATCCTTCGCAAACGAACCGGATCGATGTTCAGGTGAACCGCTTGACAGGGGCGATGGCGTTCAGTATGAGCCGAAGGCCACGCAGGTGACCGAATGAGCCGCCGCCCCCCTTCCGCCACGCCCACCCCCGATGACGCCCCCGAGAGCGTCGAGGGCGCCGACCTCTCGCCCCGCCAGCGCGATGTGCTCGACTACATCTCTGCGGCGCTGGAGCAGCGCGGCATCCCGCCCACCTACCGCGAGATCGGCGATGCCCTGGGCATCGCCTCCACCAACGGCGTGGCCGACCACATGAAGGCCCTGGAGCGCAAGGGCTACCTGCGCAAGGTGGGCGATGGGGCCGCGCGCGGCATCCAACTCACCGCCAAGGCCGACCCCATTCGCCGCGGCGAGACTGTCAGCGTGCCCCTGGTCGGCACCGTCGCCGCGGGCATGCCCATCCTCGCCGAGCAGAACTACGAAGGCAGCCTGCACTTCGACTCCTCGCTCTTCCGCAACCAGGGCAGCATCTTCGCCCTGCGGGTGCGCGGCGACTCGATGGTCGAAGAGGGCATCCTCGACGGCGATGTGGTGCTGATCCGCCAGGTGGCCCAGGCCCGCAACGGCGACATCGTGGTGGCCCTCGTCGACGGAGAGGCCACGGTCAAGTTCTACTTCCACGAGGGGGGGCGCATCCGCCTGCAGCCGGCCCACCCCACCATGCGCCCCATTTACGTCGACGCCACCCAGCAGTCGGCCATCCAGGGTGTGGTCATCGGGCTCTACCGGCAGTATTAGCGGCGCGCCTGTTCAGGGGTCGAGGGGGTAGACACAGCGAAAGCCCACCCCGTTGGAGCTGGCGTCGGCCGGCTCGGGGTAGCGGCTGAAGACGGCGTCCCAGATCGGCTCGGTCGGAAAGGCGCCCCCGCGGGTCATGCGCGCCTCGGCCACCACCCCGCCGGGAAACTCGGACTCGCCGCTGTCGGGGCCCTGGGGGTCGGAGGTGTCGGTCTCGGTGGCGTAGGCGTCGACGCGGTACCAGTCCGACACCCACTCGGCCACGTTGCCCGACAGATCGTGCAGCCCGTAGGGCGAAGCGTCGTCTGTGTAGCTGCCCACCGGGGTGGTCAAGGGCTGACAGGGCTGCTCCTGCTCCTGGCCGGGCTCCATGGCGAGGGTCCCCGGTCGGATGTTGGCGCGGTTGCTGGTGGTGCGGCGAGGCGGCCGAAGCTGGGGGAGCGTGGAGGCGGGCAAGGGGAGCTCCATGGCCCCTCAGCGCTGGCGCTGGTGCCTGGTCTGGGCCTGGTGGTGCGGGACACAGG
>JBEIQK010000251.1:0-8246 GCA_040376505.1 Alphaproteobacteria bacterium
GCTCCCGCCGCCGCCGCCGCGCCGGCCGCAGCCCCCGCCGCCGCCGGCGACATCGACGACAGCACCGTGGTCTCAAGCTGGAATGGCGGCCAGCTCACCTATGGCGAGCTGAAGAAGGAGATCGCCCCGGCGCTGATCCAGGCCGAGGTCGAGTACCTCACCAACAAGTGGCAGACCCAGATGGGCGCCGCCGACCAGATCGTCACCGAGAAGCTGCTCGACGCCGAGGCCAAGAAGCGCGGCCTGGGCGACATCAACGGCCTCATCAAGGTGGAGGTCGAAGACAAGGTCCCCGCCCCCACCGAGGCCGAGGTGCAGGCCTTCTACGACGTGATGAGCCGCAAGATGGGCGGCGCCCCCTTGGAGGCCGTGCGCGACCAGGTCGTCAACGAGCTGATGCGCCGCAAGAAGACCGAGCGCTTTCAGGCCTACCTCGAAGAGCTGAAGGCCTCGATGGGCGTGAAGACCGACGTGCCCTTCCCCAAGAACATGCCCCGCTTCACCGTCAGCGCCGATGACGACCCCTTCCTGGGCGAGGCCGCCGCGCCGGTCACCATCGTGCAGTTCGCCGAGTACCAGTGCCCCTACTGCGGCAAGGCCAACCCCACGATCACGCGCATCCTCGACGAGTACAAGGGCAAGGTGCGGATGGTCTTCCGCGACTACCCGCTGCCCGGCCACACCGGCGCCATCCCCGCCGCCATCGCCGCCAACTGCGCGGGCGAGCAGGGCAAGTACTGGGAGATGCATGAGGTGCTGATGAAGAACCAGCAGAGCCTCACCGAGACCGACTTGAAGGCCTACGCCACCAACCTCAAGCTCGATCTGTCCAAGTGGGAGACCTGCCGGGTCGATCCGAAGCAGGCCGCCGAGATCCAGGCCGACGCCGAGGCCGGCGCGGCGGTGGGCGTCAGCGGCACCCCCGCCTTCTTCATCAACGGCATCCCCCTCTCCGGGGCGCTGCCCTTCGAGCAGTTCAAGCTGATCATCGACCGCGAGCTGGCCGGCTAAACCACAGGCCGACCCAAGAGGAGTCTGGGGATGGAGCCCAAACCCACACCCCCCCAGCCTGCCTGGCGGGTCGCGTTCACCGAGGTCTTTGGCCTCGACACCCGCTCGCTGGCGGCGATGCGGGTGGGCCTCGGGCTGCTCATCCTGGCCGACCTCTGGGTGCGGGCCAGCGATGTGTCGGTCTTCTACACCGACCAGGGCGTGCTCCCCCGCAAGGCCTGGCTGGAGTACACCTACCGCGAGCTGCAGTTCAGCCTGCACATGGGGGGCGGGCTGGCCAACCACCAGCTCTTCCTCTTCGGCGTGGCCGCGGTCTTCGCGGGGATGCTGGTGGTGGGCTACAAAACGCGCCTCGCCACGATCGCCTCTTGGGTGCTGCTGGTCAGCCTGCAAAACCGCAACGCCTATGTGCTGCAGTCCGGCGATGTGGTCTTTCGGCTGCTGCTGTTCTGGTCGATGTTTCTGCCGCTGGGCGCCCGCTTCTCCCTCGACGCCGCCCACCGCCCCGACCCCAGCTCCGAGCTGCCCCGCACCGTGCTGGGCGTGGCCACCGCCGCGCTGGGCGCCCAGATGGGCTTCATCTACCTCTTCACCTGGTTTTTGAAGACCGGCAGCGTCTGGCGCAACGGCCTCGCCGTCTACTATGCGCTCAACATCGACATGTACGCCCGGCAGCCGATGGCCTCCTGGCTGCTGGCCGAGCCGCTGGTGTGGCAAACCCTCACCCACAGCACCTTCTGGCTGGAGCTCATCGGGCCCTTCCTGCTGCTGATGCCGGTCTTTCGCGGGCCGGTGCGCGTGTTGGTGGTCGCCGCCTTCATCTCCATGCACCTCGGCTTCGATCTGGGCCTGGAGATCGGCCTCTTCAGCTACATCTGCGCGGTGGGCTGGATCGGCCTGCTGCCCGGCTGGTTCTGGGATCGCCTCGGCCTCACTCTGCGCCGAAGGTCCCCCACCCAGGTGCTGAGCACGCCCAATCACCTCCTCGCCGCCTTCTTCCTGTGGATGAGCTTCCACTGGAACATGACCACCATCCCCACCTACTGGATGCCCACCGATCGCTGGAGCGTGCCGCTGAGCGTGCGCTGGATCGGCAGCGTGCTGCGCATCGACCAGAAGTGGGAGATGTTCGCCCCCTACCCCTTGAAGGATGACGGCTGGTTCGTGATCCCCGCCAAGATGGTCAACGGCGCCGAGGTGGATCTCTGGGTGAACGGGCCGGTGGACTACGAAAAGCCCGATGTCCCCAGCACCGAGTACAAGAACCAGCGATGGCGCAAGTACATGCGCAATCTCTGGATGAAGTCCAACAAAAAGCTCCGCCAGCCCTTTGCGCAGTACCTCTGCCGGTCCTGGAACAAAGACCACCAGGGCGGCGAGAAGGTGAAGAGCCTCCAGATCATCTACATGAAGGAGGTCACGCCCAAGCCCGGCGAGGCAGCCACCGTCGAGACCGTGGAGATCTGGGACCACGACTGCTTCAGCACGGCCGACCAGAACGCCACCCAGCCCACCCGCATCGGCGACGCCCCCAAGCCCACCGCCAGCCCGCGGCCTTCCAAGGGCGCTGCCCTGCCCATCCCCCTCGGCGGCGCCGTCCAGGTGCCCACTCCCGACGCCTTGAGCCCCGCGCTGCCCATGCCCGCCGCCCCGGCCGCCGACGAGGAGGCCGAGACCCCCGCCGACGGAGGCTGAGGTCGCAGCCCTTGCACCCGAGGCCCCCATTGCGGCATGATGGGGCCCACTGGAGGTACGCGATGATCCGCTCTTTGAGCCTGGTTGGGCTGCTGGCCCTCTCCGTCGCCTGCGGCGGCAAAGAAACCGAGGGCATGAACCCCGGCGACTGCACCGATGGCGCCGACAACGACGCCAACGGCCTGTTCGACTGCGATGACAAGGGCTGCTCGGGCTCGCCCGACTGCGATGGCGGCGACACCGCCGGCGAAGAGTCCGACGCAGATGCCGATGCAGACAGCGACACGGACGCCGACAGCGACGCCGACGCCGATTCTGACGCCGACAGCGACGCCGATGCAGACGCCGACAGCGACGCAGACGCCGATGCCGACAGCGACGCCGACGCCGACGCGGATGCCTGCGCCACCTCGAGCGTGGTCTACACCCCCACCTCGGGCACGGCGATCACCTTCGACTCCTGGGTCTGGGCCGCCACTGACTTTGGCGTGCAGGTCGTCGGCACGAGCGGCTCGGCCGCTGCCTGCGACGAACTGGTCGCCAACACCTACCTCGACGCCAAGGTGCGCATCCTCATCGAAGGCACCCCGGCCTCGGGCGACGTGCTGGAGCTGATCAACGTCGAGCCGCCCCCCGCAGCACCCCCGCCGCCGGCCACCGCCGCCGAGTCCATCCTGGAGATCCCCGGCTCCACCGATGTCAACAAGGCCAACGCGGGGCCCACCTTCACGATCAGCAGCTACGGCGCCGGCGCCGACATGGCGATCACCAGCTTCGATGCCACCTACGCCACCGGCTCGATCGGCGCGTCGGACCTCACCGCCTGCTACTGCGCCGGCCTCGAAGGCGGCGGCGAAGAGCCCCCGCCTGCCTTGCCGCGCAAGTAGTCCGCCACTCCTGGCAAGGGCGCCCCCGCGGCGCCCTTGTTCGTTGGGCTCAGCCGGTCTGGGCCACCCGCCGCAGCTTCATCACCAAGGCCGCCACCGCGGCCAGGATCAGCGCGCCGGGCACCAGAACGTAGGGGTGGAGCGGCCGGTAGGCGAGGTAGTAGTCCAACCAGTTGCCCGCCCCGAAGCGCGGCGCCCCCTTGTTCTCGCCGGGGAAGGTCATGGCGCTGGCCACCGCCTTGAGATCGGCGTCGAGGGCCTCTTCGCTCAGGTGGTTGGAGAGGGCCCAGGTGGTGGCGATGTTGTTCTCGTAGGGCAGCACCAGCAGGCGGATCGGGTTCTTGCCCCCCTTCACCGCGAAGACCACCCCCTGGCGGTCGGTCAGCTCCAGGGGGGTACCCCGCGGCACCGCCTCGGTGAGCTTGCCGAAGAAGCGCGTGTGCAGCTCTTCCTCGACGCCAGCGAAGGAGTGGCTGTCGATCGGCCCCGGCGCCGCGCCCCCCTTGCAGGTGAGCAGCAGGTCGGCCTCGCCGCTGGCCGGCGGGCGCACGCCCAGCCAGCACTTCTCCAGGTCGACCTGGGGCTGGCCGATGAGCGCCGTCACCTTCTGGGCCGCCTCCAGCTCCTCGGGCAGCGGGGCGCGCCAGCCAGCCGGCAGGGTGGCGCCCAGCCCCGACGGGCTGGTCACGACGTTGGTGGTGGGGCTCGGCTCGGCGCTGAGCTGCAGCAGGCCGAGCATCGCGGTGAGGGTGGCCTCGGCCTTGCTGGCCTGGCCCGCCACCGCGATGACCCGGGCGTGCAGGGTGATGCCCTTGCCGGCGAAGATGGCGGTGACCGCGGTGCCGCGGCCCACCTTGGGGATCGAGACCGCGGTGCGCACGAAGCCCGCCGGCCGCCCGGCGATCTCGGTGAGCGAGGCGTTGGTGGTGGTGGGCTCGCTGAAGCCCTGGTCGGCCAGGGGCACGAGGTAGGCCTCGGCGTGGGCGGCCACGTTCGCCTCGGTCAGATCCGGCTGGTAGTCGGACTTGAACAGATGAAAGAGCATCCCATCCTTGCTCTTCGCCTGCAGCTCCCAGTCCGACCACTTGAGCTGCTCCCAACCCTTCGGCAGCACGAGGCTCGCGTTGAGATCGCCCATCACATAGGGCTCATCGGCCGCCAAGGCAGCAGGAGACAGGCAGAGCAGGGCAGCGAGGAGCAGGGCGCGCACACAGACCTCCGGGGTCGGGGCGGGGAGGATACCGCTCGGCGACGACGCGGGGGGGGCTTTGCAGGCTCTTTGCCAGCCCGCGGCCGCCTGGCGTAGGCTCGACCGATGGACGCTCCCCAGCCCCCTTCCCGCGACCCCGCGCTGCGCCCCGCCCTGGTCGCGGCGCTGCTGGCGGCCGCCTGGGTACTCGCCCACCTCGATCAGCCCCTCGTCGAGGACAGCCTCTTTTGGTGGGTGCCCCAGGGGCTGCTGATCGCCGAGCAAGGCCCCCTCCTGCGGCCCGCCGGCGCCCTGCCCGAGGCCCTCCTCGCCGGCCTCTCCGCCCAGACCACCCCGCCCCAGTGGGCCGATGGCATCCCCGACTATGCCCACCCACCGCTGTGGTTCGCCTGGCTGGGCCTCTTTGTGCGGCTCTTCGGCCCCCACATCGAGGCCATCCACCTCGCCTGCCTGCTGCCGGCGATGCTGGCGGCGAGCGGCTTTGCGGTGCTCGGCCAGCGCCTCGGAGGCCGCTGGTCGGGCCTCGCCCTCTTCGGTCTGCCGCCCTTCCTCGCCCAACTCCTGCGCCCCGAGCTCGATCTGCCGCTGCTGGCCGTCACCCCCTGGGCCCTGCTGGCCTTGCACCACGGCCGTTGGGGCTTCTTCGCGCTGCTCGGCGCCCTGGCCCCCTGGTGCAAAGAGCCCGGCGTGCTGCTTCTGGCGCCGGCCCTGGCTCGGGCTTGGGATGAGCGCCGTTGGCGGCCCGAAGCCCTGGCACCCCTGGCCAGCCTGGGGGCCTGGGCCCTGCTCCACGGTGCCCCCGCCCAACCCGAGCACCTGCCGGCCAGCCTCACCGCCTGGGCCGCTGATCTGTACTGGTCGCTGCGCATCGTCTTCTGGGAGCAGGGCCGCGGGCTCCTCCTCGTCGGCGGGCTGCTCCTCGGCGGCCGCGCCCTGCTGCGCCCGGCCCTGCGCCCGGCCCTGGTGCAGATCGCCGTCTGGGTCGGCTTCTTCTCGGTGGTTGGCTTCTTTGTCAGCCGCACGCCGGGCGCCGCCTCCACCCATGTCCGCTACTTCCTCCCCGGGATGGCGCTCGCCGCCGTGCTCCTCGCGGGGCGGCACCCCTACCTCGCCCTCGCGGGGCTCTTCTACCTGTCGGCTCGCTCCCCCTTTGGCCCCGAGGCCAGCCTCTTTGGCCTGCACCAGGCCCAGGCCGAGCGGGCCGCCGCCCCGCAGATCGCCGCCCAACTGGAGGCCGGCGACCGCGTGTGGGTGGGCAGCTACCAGGCCGCGGCGCTGAGCCAGCCCTGGGCCGGCGTGGTGGAGGCGCCGCTGGCGGGCTTCTTCGTCTATGGCCCCGACACGCGGCCCGGCGCGCTCTCCCCCGGCGACCGGCTCTGGCAGGCCGCCTATGGCGAGCCCCTCGGCCTCCTCGGCCGCGATCTGCCCCTGCGCTGCGAGGCCCCCCTCGCGGTGGGCGAGGCCTGGGTGCGGGTCTGCACCGTGCAGGACGCCGGAGCCGCCGATCCCGGTTAGAGCGCCGCCCCCCACGGAGCCGCTGTGCGCGAACGCTACGTCGCCCCCCTCGAAGATCGCCTCGACCGCTCGGTCGCCGGCAACACCAAGCTCAGCCGCAAGAAGGCCCGCACGATCATCGGCCGCGGCGGCGTGCGGGTGGACGGCACCATCACCACCCACCCGGCCGCCACCGTGACCCTGGGCGCCGTGGTGGAGGTGCGCACCGTTGCCGATCCCGACGACACCCCCGAGCTGCCCGTCCGCTACAAGGACCGCTACCTGATGGTGGTCGACAAGCCGGCGGGCCTGCCCTCGCAGGGCACCCGCGAGGGCAAGAGGGTGCATGTCTACGGCCTCCTCTCGGCCCGCGAGCGCTACGTCGGCCTGCACCACCGCCTCGACACCCCGGCCAGCGGCTTGCTGCTCGTCACCCGCGACCCCGGCGTCAACCCCGACATCGCCGACGCCTTTCGAGAGGGCACCATCCGGCGCACCTACCTCATCGTGGTGGTGGGCGATCCCGGCGAGCGCGGCGAGTGGACCAACCCGATCGACGGCGAGACCGCCCACACCCGCTTCAAGCGCCTCAACCGCAACGAGGGCATGAGCCTGCTCGCCGTGCGGCTGATGACCGGCCGCACCCACCAGATCCGCCGCCACGCCGCCGAGGCCGGCTTTCCGGTGGTGGGCGACCGCCGCTACGGCCACGCCGCCGGCCGCGCCTGGCCCCGCCTCGCCCTGCACGCCTGGAAGCTCGACCTCTACCACCCGCTCACCGACGCCCCCATCGCCGTCGTCGCCCCGGTGCCCGGCGATCTGCTGGAGCTGGTCGTGCGCGCGGGCGGCGTCCCCGAGGATCAGCAGCCCGCCGTGCTCAGCGCCCCGGCGTCGGCGGGGGAGGAGTAGGCTCGCCGCAGGGGTCACCGGCCTGCGCCGCCTCGGGATCGACCGCCACGCCGTTCATGTAGCCAAGGGCGGCGAGCTGCTCGAAGAGCTGGGCGTCGAGGGTGCGCAGGCCGTTGGCGTTGATCGGGTCGAGGGTGCCGCGACGGGCCTGGAGGACCGGGCCCAGGCGGTTGACCTCGGCCCGCAGGGCCTCTCCCTGCAGTGCAGGCCCATCGGCGCCCCGCGCATCGAGCAGGTGGGCGCTCATCTGCTGCTCCACGGGAAAGAAGAGCAGACGGGCCTTGTCGTCGACCAGCGACACGCAGGGCGCGGCGTAGAGACAATTCTCGCTGAGCGCCACCCGCGGGCTCGGGGAAGCGGCCACCTGCCGGAGGTCGTCGCCGTGGGCCCCGGCCGGGCGGGCGGCGCCGCCGAGCCCGAGCAGGGTGGCGAAGAGGTCGACGTGCTCCACCACCGTGGCGCTGCGGCCCTTTTCGATGCCCGGGCCCTGGAGGATCAGCGGCACCCGGGTGAGCTCGCTCCACAGGGCGTGGCCATGTTCAAAGCCGGCGTGATCCCAGTGCTCTTCGCCATGATCGGCGGTGAGGGCCACCACCGTCGGCCGACCGCGGGCGGCGAGACCTTCGCGCAGGCGACCGATGGCCAGGTCGACGGTGGCGACCTCCTCGTCGTAGAGCGCCTTGACATAGGCCTGCCCGGCCGGGCTCGGCAGGTTGGCGCCGTTCTGCAGGCGCGTAAACACCGCGGGGTCGGCCAGATCAAGCTCGCTGGGAACGGCGTCGATCGGGGCAAAGCGGCCGCGCACCGCCGGATCGGGCCGGTAGTCCAGGTGCGGCTCCATCACATGAAGCAGCAAAAAGGCCGGCGCCGTCTGCGCGCTCAGCCAGTCCAGGCCTGCGTTCACGCTCGTGAGCGCGCTGCGGTGGCTGGCGTTGCTGGCCCCCTCGTAGTCGTAGTGAACAAAGCCCTGCCGCAGGCCAAACTCAGGCGCCAGGAAGGTGTTGTTGATGACGGCGCCGGTGGCGTAGCCCTGGGCAGCC
>JBEIQK010000586.1:0-4257 GCA_040376505.1 Alphaproteobacteria bacterium
GTGAGGTGGGCCCACAAGGCGTCTGCCTCGCAGAGGATGGCCGGGGTTCAGTCGGGCGCAGGGCAGATGCCCGCGTTGTCTCGAACCATCCAAGCTGGCCCGATGCGGGGGCTTCGTTCGACCCTTCGGTGCGCTTCGGGAGAGGCAGCCGAGGCCGCCACCACGGCATCCGCCGAACCGACAAGGGCGCCCGGCAGCCGGCGCCGCGAACCATCCCCAGGGCTCAGGCTCCTCCTCGGCGACGACGCAGACCTGCAGCGGGTCGGTGCCAACGACGGCCTTGCTATCGGGTCCGGGTTCGGCCTTGACTCCGCAGGGTCTTCGCCGGCAGCGAGGGCCTTTCAGGCGCACAGGAGCCCTTGGCGGCGCCGCTCAAGCGGGTTTCCTGGTGTCGAGCCGGGTGCTATAGGTGGGCCATGCACCTGCGCCTCTCCGAACCCCTCGGCATCGACCCCTGTGTGGACATCGTGATCCACAAGCTCTTTGGCGACCCGAAGCATGAGCCCGTGCTGCTCAACTTCCTCAACGCGGTGCTGTCCTGGCCCATCCCGATCGTGCGCGCCCAGGTGCTGAATCCCTTCACCCCCGACCTCTACAAAGGCCAGCGCGGCCTCATCCTCGACATTCGAGCAGAGGATGAGCGGGGTCGGATCTACCAGATCGAGATGCAGCGCCGCATTGACACCGCGCTGCCCCAGCGAATGTTGTGGAGCTGGTCTCGTGTGTATTGCGCCGAGTTGGGCAAGAGCGAAGACCACGGGGAGCTCAAGCCCGTCATCGCCGTCTGGATTTGCGAGACAGACATCTTTCCCGCGTCGACCCAAGCCCACCTCCGCTTTCAGATGAGAGAAGAGCGGGAGGGCTTCCTCCTGCATGGCGACGCCCAGATCGACGTGCTGCAGCTCCGCCGGTGGTGGAGGGCGCGCGAAGACATCCTCGCATCGTCGGTTGGCGCCTGGTTCTGGTTCTTCAACGAGGCCGAGGCGTGGACGGAGGTCCCCGCTGAGATTGACAGTCCAACGATGGAGCAGGCCATGGAGATCCTCCACGACTTTCGCAAAGACACCTTCCTCAACGATCTCTACCGGGGCCGTGCCGAGGCGGATCGGGTAGAGCGCGGCGCTCAAAAGGCATTGGAGAAGGCCCAGCGCGGCGAAGAGGAGGAGCGGAAGCTAAAGGAAGAGGAGCGGAGGCTCAAAGAAGCGGCGCTCCAGCGAGAGGCCACCGAGCGATCGGATAAGGAGGCCGCCCTCGCCGCGAAAACAGCCGCGCTCGCGGAGACTGAGCGGCTACGAGCACTTATCGCAGCCGCGGGGATTCAGTTACCCGAAGATCGCTGAGGTTGGAGCTTCAATCCACCCTCACATCGACCCCCGCCGCGGTTGATCACGCCAATGCGCAGGGCGAAAGTAAACTCGGCGGTTGGCGCCTGTTTCAGCACAGCCCCCCGATCGAGTGAATCTGCAGGCGCACCTGAAACGAGCGCCCCCCCAGTCCCACAAAACCACCCTCAACTCGCCTCGCCAAAGTGGAGCGCGCTCAGCTTCCAGCCCATCATCGTGCCAGACCAGCCCACCCGCCCCAGGTCCCCTCCCGCAGCCCCAGCCACCACCATCAGCGGCAGCAGGTGCTCCTCGCGAGGGTGACTGGCCCGGCCCCCCGGGGCGCGCGCCCAGTCGATCAAGGCCGCCCGCCGCGCGGCCGGATCGGCAGTCGCGGCGGCCTGCAGCCAGGCGTCGAAGGGGACCGAAGCGGCGCCCAGGCGCGGGTCCTGCATCGCCCGCAGGTTGTGAAAGCTCATGCCGCTGCCGAGGATCAGCACACCCTCCTCGCGAAGGGGGGCCAGGGCCTCGCCCATGCGCAGGTGGGTGGCCGGATCGAGGCCCTTGACCAGCGAGAGCTGCACGACCGGCACCTCGGCGCCCGGCCAGGCCACCTTGAGCGGAACAAAGGTGCCGTGATCATAGCCGCGGCCGCGGTCTTCTCCGGTGGCGAAGCCGGCGGCTTCGAGCTTCGCGCGAACAGTCGCGGCCAAGGTCGGCTCGCCGGGGGCCGGCCAGGTGATCTGGTAGGAGGCCGGCGGAAAGCCGTAGTAGTCAAAGAGCAAGGGCGGCTGGGCCCCGCTCATGACGGTGGGGCGCGCCTCTTCCCAGTGGGCCGAGATCACCAGCAAGGCCCGGGGCGGCGTGGGGCAGAGGGCCGGCAGGCTGCGCAGGTAGGCGAGGAGATTGTTCACCTCAGACCGGGGCAGGCCGAGCTCCACGAAGGGCCAGGGGCCGCCGCCGTGGGGGAGAAAGACCGTGGGCAGACGTGGCGTGGACATGGGGGCTCCAGGAGGGCTGCGCGCATCGTAGCGCCGGCCGCGCCCGAGGGAAGCCGGGCGGAGGGATGCAGACTGTTGCGTGGAGAGCAGGAATCGAAGGCAACCCCCGCGCCTACGGCGGAGTGCCCCGACCGGCGGAGCAGGGTACGGAGCGCCGATGATACCCTTCCTGCTCGCGTTGTTGGCGACCCCCGTGGTGACCGTGCTGGAGACCGGCACCGTTGAGGGTCGCGTGCTGCTGCCCATCTCCGTCGAGGCCCTGCGCAAGCGCCTCGATGACCCGCAGTTCCTCCCCGGCGTCGCCGCTGATGGAACCAAGGTCAAGGTCGCCGGCAGCGAGGGGGCCTGCCTGCTGATCGACGCGGTCTCGCCCTCGGCGGTGGTGGAGCTGCGCTACCGGGTGAAGCGCTGCCCCACCGCGACGGGCTTTCGCAACACCCTCGTGCAGAGCGCCCACTTCGATGCCTACACCAGCGAGCTGATCCTGGAGGCCCAGGGGGCCAGCACGCTCTTTCGCTACCGCCTCGCGGTGGATCCCTCCTTTCCAGTGCCGGACATGGTGGTGAACAGTGGGAGCAAGGGCGGCATCGAGAAGCTGCTGCGCGGGCTGGAGGCCTGGGCCCAGGCGAACCCGGGGGGCTGAGCGGCGCCTCAACGGGCCGCCGACCAGGCCCGCAGCACCGCGCGGGCCGGCGACTGGGGCACGAAGCTGTCGTCATCGGGGCCGGCGGCGGTGAACCACTTCCACCAGTAGACCCCGCCAAACCAGGGCCGGGCCACGGCGGCGCGCAGCAGGGCCTCGTAGGCGCGGGCCTGCAGAGCAGGGTCGGGTCGACTGGATTTGGGCGACCAGGGCTCGCGGTGCCCATCCTCCACTGCGCGGTAGCCCGCCTCGGTGAAGATCACGGTCTTGCCGGCCTTCTCCAGCAGGTCGAGGTGCGGCTTCCAGCTTGTGACCAGCTCGGCGACCGTCTGCCCTTCGAGGGGGAAGTAGGCGTCGACGGCGGCGCAGTCAAAGGCCGCCCAGTCGGCGAAATGCTCAAACTCGGCGAACCAGTTGGCGGCATAGCAGAGCCGGCCCTTGAAGTGCGCGCGACAGGCGGTCGCGATCTGGGCCCAGGCGCCGGGGTTCTCCAGGCTGGCCTGGGTGTACTCCAAGCCGACACAGAGCCCCTCGCAGCCGATCTCCTGGGCCAGTCGGGCGTAATGCGACACAAAGGCGGCGTAGGCCTCAAACCAGCGCGCCCAGCCGGCGGCGTCGAGGCGGATGTCCATATTGCCTGCACCTCCCCAGTGCGAAGGCGACCACAGGTGCGGCTTCATCAGCAGGCGCAGGCCCCGCGACTGGGCAGCCTCGCCCTGGCGGCGCAGGTCGTTATCGGTCATCGTGGGGTCATCGCCCCAGCGCAGGTCGGTGGAGCCGAGGCTGGGGGCGTAGCCGAAGGGATTGAGCGCCAGATCGCGCATGCCCAGAGCCACCTGCTCATCCAGGGCGGCGGCGGCGGGCGGGCTGCCATAGCCGCGGCCGCGCACATGCTGGTGCGCGAAGTTGAAGCCCCAGCGCAGATCGGGGCGCAGGGGGAGGGACTTGGGCTGCCAGGGGGCCTCGGGGGCGGCGGGGCGGGCGCAGGCGGCGACCAAGGCGCTGGCGGCGGTGCCACCGAGCAGGCCGCGGCGGGAGAGGGGAGGGGAGGGCAGGGCGGCTCCAGCGAGGAGAGCGGGAGCTTTAGTCTGGTGGAGGAGATCGCGCATTTTGTGGGGGCCGGATGCGACGCGGCGCGAGGCGGGCCTCACGCGGGGAGGAGACGGCGCTGGTGCATGCTGCACCAGCCCGGTTCACTCTGCACCACCCTCTGCAGGTGCACGGCGCACCATCCCTCCCCGAGGATGCCCATCCTGGCGCATGGCACGCTCTCTGCTCATCCTCCCAGCGA
>JBEIQK010000369.1:0-6239 GCA_040376505.1 Alphaproteobacteria bacterium
GCAGCGCCGTCGCCGGTGCCCTGGGTGGCGTTGAGCGCCCGCCCCCCGTTGGCGTCGAGGGTGGTGACCTCGGCCCCGTCGGTGGACTCGATCCAGAGGCTCTTGCCCTTCAGATCGATGTTCTCACGGTAGGTACACGGCGCAACTGCGATCCAATCGCCGTCTTCGGCCTCGGCGATGGCGTCGGTGATCGAGTTGAAGTCGCCGCCGCCCTCACAATCGACGAGCAAGGTGGGGAAGCCCGTGGGGGCTGCAGCCGCGCTTCCCGATTCGGAAGGCGCATCGGCGGTATGGGTGGCCCCGGCTCGGGGCTCCGACAGCTCGAAGCGAGGGACACAGGCGAGGAGGAGCAGCAGCATCGAGCCTCCGGTGGGAAGGCCCGCATCATAGCGCAAGCTGGTTGAATCCGCGCACCGCGAATGCGCTGCCCACCCTAAAAGCAGGGGTCGTTGGGCAGGCCGGGGGTGCCGGGGTCGGTGGCGCCATCGAGCAGGGTGGTCTGCACGCACCAGTTGTCGATGTCGTTGTTCAACTCGCCGTCGAGGCGGTCGGGATCGAGGCCAAAGCCGAAGCCCGCTTCGATGGGGTCGGAGCTGGTGTCGTTGTAGTCGAAGACGTCGATGTCGATGCCATCGGGGCCGGTGAGCACGAGCTCATCGTCGTTGTTGGCGATGGCCACGCCCGAGCCGTGGCCCAGCGACTCCGGCGGCGTGTCGCCGGCCGGGTTGCGGAAGAACCAGCCGTCGCAGGCCACGCCGCCGTTCTTCTCGGGGTCGAGGTTGGCGCAGAGCACCATGTAGCCATGGGGCTCCACCGTCACCGAGCTCTCGAAGATCCAGTAATCCGCGGCATCATCGTGGAAGGAGTAGCCGTTGATGTCGAGCGTGCGGCCGCTCGTGTTGTACAGCTCGACCCACTCGCCATCTTCGTCGGCCACCGGCGGGGTGCTGGGGTTGACCATGAACTCGGAGAAGATGAGGTCGCCGGGCTCGGGCTCGGGGTCCTCTTCTTCCACCGGCTCTTCGACCGGCTCGGCGACGATGACGGTGACCGTGTCCTGGCCGATCTCGCCGTCTCCATCGGTGACGGTGAGGGTGACGAGGTGCTCGCCCAGGGTGAGGCCGGTGGTGAAGAGGGAGCTGGCCCCGCCGCCGGAGATGGCGCCGAACAGCTCGCCGTCGAGGCTGCTGGACCAGGCGAAGACCAGCTCGTCATCGGGGGTGGTGGCGTCGACTGCCCCGCCTTCGAAGTAGGCGGCCTCGCCGGGGGTGAAGACGGTGCCGTTCTCGGGCGAGGTGATCGACACGAGGGGCGGGCCCAGGGGGCCATCGAGGATGAAGTCGACGTGGGCCTCGGAGGCGGCGTCGTCGCTGTCGACGGCGTAGAGCGCCACCCGGTGTTCGCCCAACTCCAGCGCGTAGGTGTCGAGGTCGAGGGTGACGGTGCCGTCGGCGGCGACCACGGCCGGCTGGGCCTCCCCTTCGTCGAGCACCCAACTCACCCCGAGGTCGGTGGGCTTGTCGTAGGAGTCGCCGACGGTGCCCACCACGCCGATGAGGGTGGGCCCCTGGCGGAAGAGGCTGGCAGGACCAGGCGCGCTGATGGCGACCAAGGGCGCCTCATTGACGCGCTTGATGTCATTCTCGGAATTGCAGGCAACGCCGAGGATCAGGAGGAGGCTGGGCCGCAGGCTCAAGGAGCACCTCTCGCAGGCGCCCCTTCTACACCCGAAATTGCGCGTCCGCACCCGGGGCGCGACAAGTCATGACCGACGGGCCCAGAATTCCTGCCGCTGCCGGTTCAGGGAAGCGCAAGGACGGAAACCAGGCGGAGCCTCGCGCGCTTGCTCTGGCTGATCGCGCCGGCGGACCGTGGTGGGCGGCGGGGGCTGCATCCAAACCGTGTCGGCGGGATCGATCGGGTCGGCCAGACCGTCAAGCCTGGCTCGGGCAGGCGCCTCGGCGACGAGCGACGCGGGTGTTTCCGGGCATCCTCCCCGTTGGGCCGCTCCATCCTTCGGTCGACGGGTTGCCCTGTGTGGGCGCCCACATCGACGCCCTGGCCCACGGGCTGCGCGATGACCGCGTGTCGAAGGTGGTCGCGGCGGTCGTTATGGGCGACCGCGACATTGACGATGCGAACGATGACTTCGACGAGGTCCAGGATCTGCGCTTGCTCATCCGCGGCCCGGATCACGCCAAGGTGGCGAACCCCCTCTACCGGGAGGTCCTCCTGCGCGAGCTCACATTCAGCCGACAGGAGAACCTGCCCCGCCCCTGGTGACACTGGGCGCGAGCAGACGGCGGCCTGGACCTTGAAGCCCTGTCGGACGCATTCCGGATGTGGTGGCGAGAGAACGCTGCGATCGTGGAGCCCCACGCACCGCTGGGCTACCACGAGGCCGTTCCGCACATCGCGCTCATGGCCTCCCTCCAGAAGGTGGTGAACGGAGCTGGACGCATCACGCGTGAGTACGCCGCGGGTCGCACCGAGACCCCCCCCTATTCCTGCGGGGGGCCTGAAGGGCCCGGGACTGACCTCTCTGTTCAGGTCTCCGAGGGGGCGGCGCCGATCTGGTAGGTGCAGATGGCCAGGGCGTCGAGCCGCTCGCGCCAGCGGGCCTCCACGAGGCCGTCCTCCTCCAGGAGCAGCCGCAGGCCGAGCTCGCCGTAGGCGGCGAAGAGCTCCTCGTCGGGGACCGTCCAGGGTGGGCCTGAAAAGCGACTGGGATCATAGACCATGGTCTGCTGCAGGATCTGTCCACCGGGCGCCAACAACCGGCGAATCAGCGCGCAGTAGGCGGGCCGGGCCTCGGGCGGCAGGGCGATCAGCGCGGCGCGATCCCAGATGAGGTCGAAGGTGCCGACCGTCTCGGGCTCCACCGCGAAGATGTCGGCCTGCAGAACGGTGATGCCCGGCGCAAAGACGGCCGGATGACCCCAGGCCTCGCCCCGCGTGACGGGCAGCCCGCTCTCGGCGATCCAGGCCTCGATGGCGGCGGGGATCAGCTCCACGCCCACCACGGTGTGCCCCTGAGCGGCGAGGTAGGCGAGATCGAGGCTCTTGCCGCAAAGGGGCACAAGGACGCGGCCCGGACCCGGCAACACCGCGGACAAGAAGCGCAGCAGCTCCGGCGAGGCTTCGGGGCGGTGAAAGCCCGTGCGGCCCTCGGCCCAACTCTGGGCCCAAAGCGCCGGCTGGGCGGGGCTAGAATTCAGCATGGGGGGCCGCCTCCAACTGCCAGACGTCGGCGGGCTCAAGGGAGAGGCGCAGGCGAAGGGCCTCGTTGTGGGCGTCGATGAGCTGCTGGGCCTCGGCGGTGCCCATCGAGGCCGAGGGGTAGCGGGTGAGGCGGTTGGCCTTGGTGCTGGGGAAGGAGCCGGCGAAGAGGCCGCCCACGACGACGCCGGTGCTGGCGAAGGAGACGCGGTTCCAGGTGAGCCAGGTGGGGCGGTCGTCGGCCATCACCATGCCGCCCATGCCGGTGACGATGCCGGCAATGCCGACGCCGGCGACGGTGAACCAGACCTTGCTGCGCTGGCGGGCCTGGGCGATGTCGGCCTCGATCACGCGCTTCTGCTCGGTGGCGCCGGCCTCGCCGAGGAAGGTAGGCACGCTCAAGCGCTGGGGCCCGCGGTAGACGCCCCAGGTACGCGTGGTGGTGATGGGGTCGGAGACCACCCAGGCCGAGCCCATGGCGGCGGGGCCCATCGGGTAGCCCATGCCCATCACGGTGGCGCTGCCGCCGTGCAGCTCGGTCTCGCTGCGCAGGCTCAAGCGACCGGCCTTGTAGGTGCGCAGGCTCTGCAGCTTTTCGGCGGTGAGGGGCGCCGGAGCGGGGGCGGCCGCCGGAGCCGGGGCGGCCACGGGCGGCGGCGGCGCGGGCTCCACGTAGGTCTCGGCCTGGGCGAGGGCGGCGCAGAGGAGGAGGCTCAGCATGGCAGGGCTCCGGGGTCAGGGGTGGGCGGCGGCCAGGAGGGCACAGCGCCGGCGACGATCTGGCCCATATCCTCGGGCAGGGGTGCCTCGACGGTGCGGGGGGCGCCGTCGTCGGGATGGGGCAGGGTGATGCGCCAGGCGTGCAGGGCGTGGCGGGGGAAGCCCACGGCGGCGCAGACGCGGGCGGTGGGGCCCTGGCGCAGGTGCTCCAGGAAGATGTCGTCGGGCTGGCCGTAGAGCTTGTCGCCGAGGAGCGGGTGGCCGAGGGCGTGCAGGTGGACCCGGATCTGGTGGGTGCGGCCGGTGAACAGTCGGCAGGCGACGAGGCTGTGGGCGGCCAGGCGCTGCACCACGCGAAAGGCGGTGCGCGAGGCGTCGCCGTCGGGGCGCACCGATCGGCGCAGCTCCACGCCGCTGGCCGGGTCTTTGCCGAGGGGCTCGTGGCTCTCGTGCTCCGTCCAGGTGGGGTGGCCGTGTACGATGGCGAGGTACTCTTTGACCACGCGCACATGATCTTCCATGATCGCCTTCTTCAAGACGATGTTGGCGGCGCGGTCTTTGGAGAGGATCAAGGTGCCGCTGGTGTCGCGGTCGAGGCGGTGGACGAGGTCGATGAGGGCGCCGGGCCGCGCCACGCGGATGAGCCCCACCACGGCGTAGGCGAAGCGCTCGCCGACGGGGTGGGCCAGCATGCCGGGGGGTTTGTTCACCACGAGCAGGCGGCTGTCTTCGTAGAGCACGGCCGGCGTGGGCGGCGGCGGGCCGTCGGGGGCGACGCCGGGCACGTTTACGCGCAGGCGCTCGCCGTCGCGGAGCAGGGCGCTGGGCTTCAGATCGGGGCGGTCGAGGCTCCAGATCAGGCCGTCGCGCACGAAGCGGGCGGCCTGGGTGCGCGACCAGCGCGGGAAGCGGGCGGCGATCCAGACGTCGGCGCGGCGGCCGGGGTGCTTGCACTGCACCACCCGGGCCCAGGGCTTGCCCGGGTCGAGGGGGACGCCGTGGTCCTCGTCGGAGAAGCGCTCCTCAGCGTCGTCCGAGACTGCCGTCAAGGGCCACCCGCACGCCGGTGTTGGGGAAGTCGGTCTCGGAGAGGGTCCGCACGAGGTCGAGGGCCTGGTTGGCCGGGTCTTTGACGGGGCGCCCGCCGTCGATCTGCTTGGTGGGCAGCACCTTGCCGGCGACGAAGCGACCATCGCGGTCGAGGGTGACGTCGAGGACGGCACCCACGCCAAGGTTGCCGCCGAGCGAGAAGCGGCCGTAGGTGGCGAAGTTGCCGAGGGAGTAGGCGATCAGCCGGTCTTTGTAGATCTCCATGCCGCGCAGCACATGGGGGCCATGCCCGATCACGAGGTCGGCGCCCGCGTCGATGACGGCGTGGGTGAAGGCGCGCAGATCGCCGCGGTCTTCGTTGTAGAAGAGCTCGGAGCCCATCGGCACATGCAGGGCCTTGCTGCCCTCGGCCCCGCCGTGAAAGCTCACCACCACAAGATCGTGATCCTGGGCCAGCGCGCGCACCAGGGCGCGGGCCTCTTCGTGATCGTTGACGAAGTGACTGTTTCGGTTGGTGTGAAAGCCGATCACGGCGACCTTCAGGCCGTTGGACTGAAGCGAGGCGATGTCGCCGGGGCGGCCGGAGTGGGCGATGCCCTGGGCGTCGAGCGCGGCCTCGGTGGTGGCGCGGCAGGCGGGGCCGAAGTCGGCGGCGTGGTTGTTGGCCGTGCTCATCACGTCGAAGCCGGCGGCCTTGTAGTAGGGGGCGTAGCGGGTGGGGCTGCGAAAGGCGTAGCAGGCGCCGGGGGGCTTGTTGGGATCGCACTTGTCGGAGACCCCCTCGTCGCAGAGCGGGCCTTCGAGGTTGCCGAAGGTGAGGTCGGCGTCGCGCAGCCAGTCGCCGACGTCGGCGAAGGTGCCCACGGCGTCGTCGGGGGGCAGGGCGCCGTCGGGGAAGGCGCTGCCGATCATCAGGTCGCCCACCGCCCGCAGCCGCACCTTGGCGCCCTTGGAGGCGGTGCTGGTGTAGGTCTTGGCGGCCTTCGCGCGGCCCTTCTCCAAGAGGGCCTGCAGGGCCACGTTGTCGCGGGCCTGGGAGAGGTAGTCGACGAGGCCCTTGCGCTGGGGGTCGACCTTCTCCACCTGCTCCCATTGGGCGACCACCTTGGCCCAGGCGCCCTCGTTCCAGTGGGCCCAGCCGAGCTCCCAGCGACAGGAGGTGGCCATCTCCGATCCGGCGGGCTCGGTGGCGACGCAGCGACCAAAGGCCTGGACGGCGGCGGCGTTGTCCTTGGCCTTGAGCGCGGCCA
>JBEIQK010000445.1:0-5450 GCA_040376505.1 Alphaproteobacteria bacterium
AGGCCGGCGCTCTCGACGAGGTAGAGGCCGGGGCGGGTCACCCGCAGGCGCGCGCTCAGGGCCTCTTCGGGCCCCAGGTCAAAGGGGAGCGGCCGGCCGGCCTCCAGCAGGGGCAAGGCGCGTTGGGGCAGGCGCTCGGCGCGCTCGACCGGCGGCGACCAGCGCAGCGTCGCGAAGGCCGGCGTGGGCGTGGCGAGGCGCAGCTCCACCTGATGCGGCCCGGCGCCCACGGCGACGCTGCGCCCCCAGGACCCTCCATCCACGCGCAGCTCGGCCTCGGCGGCGCTGGAGATCGGCGCCCGCAGCAGGCCGGCCTGGGCGAGGTCGAGGCTGCGGGAGACGACGGCGCCGGGCTCCAGGTAGACCGACATCGGCCGGGTGAGGGGGTCGACCACGGGCCGCACCACCAGGGAGCGGGGCCGGTCGGCGCCCTGGGTGGGGATGGTCACGACGGCGTCGCGATCGTCGCGGAGCTGCAGCCCGTCGAGCTGAAGCACCCGGCGCGGCCGGCCGAGCGGCGGCGGGGGGGCGTCGATGCCAGCCACCACCAGCTCCGCGGTGACGCCGTCGGGGCCGCTGACCGAGAGGGCGTGGGCCCCCGGAGACAGCCGCAGGGTGGAGCGGCCGCGCAGGGGCTCGGGCGGCTTGAGGCCCGCCGCCCCCTTGGGCGTCGCCAGCGGGGAGAGGGTGGCGCTGACCCCCTCACCGGACAGCTCGACGCGGTAGTCGCCCTCCTCGGTGATGGTGACGATCATGTCGGCCTTGTTGCTGAGCGTCAGCCTCCGCCGAAAGCCCGTGCGGAGCCCCACCTCCACCCCGGCCACGGCCACCACCGCGTCGCCCGCCGACACCAGGGCCGTGAGGTCGAGGCCATCTTCACCGCCGATCTGGGCCAACAGGTTCACCGTGCCACGCCCGGCCGAAGGCGCCCCGCGCACCGGCTGGGTGTGGGCGAGGCGCACCGTCGACCCCGGCCGCCCCTGCAGGGTGAGGATGCGCGCCTTGCCGCCCTGGTTGAGGGTGAGCGCGGGCAGGCGGGCGTCGGGCCGCAGGGTGAGGGCGGCGGTGCGCCCGGTGAAGACCTGGCCCGGGCTGTCGGGGCCGATCGACAGGCTCAGCGGCCCCATCTGGGGCAGCGAGGCCACAAAGAGATCAGGCCCCTCGGGCACCCGCAGCCGGGTGAGGCCGAAGGGGCCGATCACCACGTCTTCTTCGCCCATGGGCCCTAAAGTGGGCATGCCCCAGCGCAGGTGCAAGGGGGCCGCGGTGGCGCCGGCTTCCAGGGGGCCGCCATAGGCGACAACCGTGTAGCGGCCGGGCTCCAAGGCGGCGTCGAGGCTGCAGCGGCGCACCGAGGCGCCCTCGGTCGGGCTCAGCCGGTCGCAGACCGGGCTGCTCGGGCTCATCCAGGCGCCATCCCGCCAGAGCCGCAGGTCGGACAGCCCCGGACCGGCCAGCTCCAGCTCGAGGCGGGCCTCCCGGGGGGTTTCGATCGTCCAGGTGCGCTGCTGCAGGTCTTCCAAGGTGGTTGAGAGCGCCGCCCCAGGCTCCAGCCGGGCCGAAGCGGGGTTCTGCTCGACGAAGGGCCGCACCCGCACGCCAATGTCGCCGGTGGCCCCCTCAATGCCGGCGGTGCGCAGCGCCAGCGCGCCCGGCTCCAGGAAGCGGTCCACGCGGGCGTCGGCCTTGCCGGGCTCCCCCACCCAGGGGCCCGGGCCCTCGGCGCGGTCGACCAGCACAAAGCGCGCCCCCGTCTCGCTCTTCGTGGAGATGGCGTAGCGCCCGAAGGCCATCACCTCGATCTGCGCCACGCCGTCGACCCCGGCGGGGAGGCGGTCGGGCGTGACCCGCGCGGCAGGCGCTGGCGCGGCGAACAGAGGCAAGACGAGGAGCAGGGTCCACATGCGGAGCGGCTAATGGGCCGGCCGCCTCGGAGGTATGTCTTTTTTTGGCAGGCTGGGGGGGGCTACTGGCCCATCGCCTCGGCGGGGATGCGGATGAGCTGCACGTTGCCGCCGACGCTGACCCCCTCGTTCATCACGGTGGGGTTGGTCACGATGAGGGTGCCCGCCGAGGGGACGTAGCAGTCCTGGGCGTACTGGGGGGTCTCGCCGCTGCTCTGGCAGCCTGTTCCGGCCCAGGCCACCACCACCCCCGCCGGGCTGCCGTCGACCCCGGTGGCGTTCACCCGCACCCGCCAGCTCCCCTCGGGCAGGGTCCAGCTCTTCGAGGCGCCCTCGTCGAGCATCAAGGAGTCGGTGGTGACGACCCGCACCACATCGACGGTGGTGCTGCCCTCGCGGCCCTCCACGGTGGCGGTGACGACGGCCCGGCCGACCTTTACGCCGGTGAGCCGGGTGCCCTCCACCGCCACGATCTCCGGCGCCGAGGTGGACAGCGCGGCCGGGACGTCGGGAATTGCGTTGCCCGCTTCATCCTTGACGGTGACGTTGATCTCGGCGGACCGCTCCACCTCGACCTCCTGGGTGGCGGCGATCTCCACGGCCGAGACCATCCGGCAGGAGAAGGGCACCGCCTGGGTCAAGTCCTCGTGGGTGAAGGTGATCTTGGCGTCGCCGCTGGTGAGGCAGCGCAGCTCGCCGGCCCCCACCACCACCGCGACCTCGGGGGGTGCCACCACCGCGTTGATGCGCGCCTTTTCGAGGGGCTTGCCCTTCTTGTCGAGCGCCACCGGCGCCAGATCGAAGGGGTCGCGGTTGTACAGCGTGGCCGGCGGCGGCGTGAAGTCGATCTTCACGGCCTTGTTGAAGAAGGGCAGCCCGCCGCAGCCAAGCGCCATCGCGCCCGCCGCAAGGCCGATCCACAGTCGCGTCCCGCTGGTCATCGCTCACCTGTTGCCGGGCCGGTCAAGAGCGGCCGCGCGGGCCCTGTGTACCACGCGCGGGGGGCCCGCTGGGCTGGAAGCCGGGGCTGAACATGGTTACAGGGCCCGGCATGTCTCGCTTCTCCCTGCACCTGCCCTACCAGCCTGGCGGCGACCAGCCCGAGGCCATCCGTCAACTCACCGAGGGCGTCCTGCGCGGGGATCGCCACCAGGTCCTGCTGGGCGCCACCGGCACCGGCAAGACCTTCACGGTCGCCAACGTCATCCAGGCCGTGCAAAAGCCAACCTTGGTGCTCTGCCACAACAAGACGCTGGCGGCCCAGCTCTTTGGCGAGCTGCGGCGCTTCTTTCCGCACAACTCCGTCGAGTACTTCGTCAGCTACTACGATTACTACCAGCCCGAGGCCTACATCCCCTCCTCGGACACCTACATCCAGAAAGACTCGCTCATCAACGATCGCATCGACAAGCTGCGCCACAGCGCCACCCGCGCCCTGCTCCAGCGCGACGATGTCGTCATCGTGTCGTCGGTCTCTTGCATCTACGGCATCGGCTCGCGCGAGGCCTACGACGGCATGGTCCTTGGCCTGCGGGTGGGCCAGACCTTCGACCGCCGCGACCTCCTCCACCGCCTCGTCGAGATCCAGTACGAGCGCAACGAGGCCGACTTCCACCGCGGCACCTTTCGCGTGCGGGGCGATGTCATCGAGGTCTTCCCCGCCCACGAAGACGAAAAGGCGATCCGCATCGAGCTCTTTGGCGATGAGGTCGAGCGCATCAGCGTGATCGACGCCCTGCGCGGCAACCGGCTCGAAGAGCTCGACAAGGTCGCCATCTTCCCGGCCAGCCACTACGTCACCCCCGAAGAAGAGCTGCGTCGCGCCATCGCGCAGATCCGCGATGAGCTGCTGGTGCGCCTCACCGACCTGCGCGAGCGCGGCTGGCTGTTGGAGGCCCAACGCCTCGAAGAGCGCACGATGTTCGATCTGGAGATGCTTGAACAGACCGGGCGCTGCAAGGGCATCGAGAACTACTCGCGCCACCTCTCCAACCGCACCCCTGGCGCCCCGCCGCCCACCCTGATCGAGTTCTTTCCCAAGGACTGGCTGCTGGTGGTTGACGAGAGCCATGTGACCCTGCCCCAGGTGATGGGCATGTTCAAGGGCGACCGCTCGCGCAAAGAGACCCTGGTGCGCCACGGGTTTCGCCTGCCCTCGGCCCTCGACAACCGGCCGCTGCAGTTCGAGGAATTCGAAGGGCTGCTCAACCAGACCCTCTACGTCTCCGCCACCCCCGCACCCCTGGAGCTCCAGGCCGCGGGCGGGGTGGTGGTCGAACAGATCATCCGCCCCACCGGCCTGCTCGATCCGGTCATCGAGGTGCGCCCGGCCAGCGCCCAGGTCGACGACCTCCTCGCCGAGCTGCGCGCCGCCGCCGCCGCCCAGCAGCGCGTCCTCGTCACCGTGCTCACCAAGCGCATGGCCCAGGAGCTCACCGACTACTACCGGGAGCTCGGCGTGCGCATCAAGTACATGCACTCCGACATCGATACCTTGGAGCGCGTGGAGATCGTCCGCGACCTGCGTCTGGGCGAGTTCGACGTGCTGGTGGGCATCAACCTGCTGCGCGAGGGCCTCGACATCCCCGAGGTGGCGCTGGTGGCCGTGCTCGACGCCGACAAAGAGGGCTTTTTGCGCAACACCACCAGCCTGATCCAGACCATCGGCCGCGCCGCCCGAAACGTCGACGGGCGCGTGATCCTCTACGCCGACAACCACACCCCTTCGATGGCCAACGCCATCGACGAGACCGATCGGCGCCGGGCCAAACAGATCGCCTACAACGTCGAGCACGGCATCACGCCCCAGAGCATCCGCAGCGCCGTGGAGAGCCCCCTCGCCGAGCTGCTCGATGGCGAGCGGGTCATCGCCCGCAAAGACAAGGGCCCGCAGCTCCCCCTCGCCGGCGCCGATGTGATCGACGCCCAGAGCCTGGGCAACACCCTCACCCGGCTCAAGCGCGAGATGAAAGAGTCCGCCCGCAAGCTTGAGTTTGAGCGGGCCGGCGAGCTGCGCGATCGCATCCGCGATCTGGAGAGCTGGGCCCTGGAGCAGGGGCTTACCCTCTAGGTCCGCCGTTCCGTCTCCCTGGGGGCCCCGTGGAGGCCACGATGCGCGACCCCGACGACCAACTGCCCTACCTGCTCCTCGGCGGCGCCGTCGGGATCGGCGTCATCGTCGCGATCCTGGGGCCGGAGTCTCTCCTCGCCGCCCTGCAGGGCTGGCTCCAGCACGGAGGAATCGAGTTGGGCGTCGCCCTGCTGGGGGTGGTCGGCATCCTCGGCGCCTTCTTCGTCACCCTCGCCCGCGCCCAAGGCGGGCTGCGACCCTGGCTGCGCCGCCAGCGCGCCCTCTCGCTGGCCCGACAGATCGCCGGCATGGCGCCCCCGGTCGCCCTCGTCGCCCGGGTGCAGGTGGAGCTGGAGCGCGAGGAGTTGGGCCTCGTCACGCCCGAGAGCCTGCGGGACTTCGCCGCCAGCCTGCCCGACCGCCCCCGCAGCGAGTCCGAGCGCCTCGCTTTGGCCGAAGGGCGGGCCGATCTGCGG
>JBEIQK010000985.1:0-2117 GCA_040376505.1 Alphaproteobacteria bacterium
CGCTTCAGGTCGCCCACCCGGTCGTGACTGGCGGCCAGCTCCCGGAGGAGCGCGACGGTGAGCTCCTGATCGGTGGCCAGCGCGCTGCGCAGCGCGAGGCCCTCTTCGAGGTGTCGCAGGGCGCCGGGCAGATCGCCCTGGGTTTGGCGCAGTCCGCCGAGGCGGTCGAGGCTGGCGGCCCGCTCCAGAAGGATGGGCACCGAGGTGGGGTCCTGGGCGTGTAGGGCCAGCGCGATTGTGTGGCGCTCCTCGAAGCGCTGCTGGGCGCCGGCCAGATCGCCCTGAGCCTGGAGCAGGGCGCCGATGCGATCGAGGCTGTCGGAGACATCCCGGGCCGCCTCCACCGAGGTGGGGTCGGCGCTGCGCAGGGCGCCGCGGAGGGCGAGGCTCTCGTCGTAGCGCCTTTGCGCCCCCGCGAGGTCTCCCTGGGCGCGCAGGAAATCGCCCATATGGTCGAGGCCTTGGGCGACCTCGCGGGTGAGGCCGACGGAGGTGGGGTCCTTGCTGCGCTGGTCAACCAGGAGCCCAAGGCTCTTTTCGTAGCGCTGGCGGGCGCCGGCGGGGTCGCCCTGGGCGAGCAGCACGTCGCCGACCTTGGTGAGGCCAAAGGCGAGGTCACGCGCGAGGCGGGCCGAGGCGGGGTCTTCGGCGCGCAGGTAGACGCCGATGAGGACCATGCGTTCGTAGCACTGTAGCGCGATGTCGGGCCAACCCTCGTCAAAGAACAGGTCGCCGGTCTGATGATACTGGGTGACCAGCTCGCGGGCCAGGGCGGGCCAGGTCTCGTCCAACAAAAACAGATTCAGCCAAATATCCCAACTCGAATTGTAATAGGGGAAGGCATCGAGGGACCTGCCCTGGGCGACCAGGCCATCGGCGGTCCGCGTGCGGCTGGTGGCGATGTCCCCCAGCACCATGGCTGAGACGGGGATCTGTTTGCTCAGGCCGATTAGCCGCTGCTCACTCTCCCGGTAGCGCTCGATGGCCCCGGCGTAGTCGCCCTGATCGAGCTGCGCGTCGCCGACCTGGAGCAGCGACAGGGCCTCTTCGCGGGCCAGCTCCACCGAGGCGGGGCTGGCCGCGTGCAGGGCGATCTGGATGGCGTGGCCCTCGGCGTAGCGTTGGCGGGCCCCGGCGAGGTCTCCCTGGGCGCGCAAGGCGTCGCCGACGTGGAGCAGGCTGAGGGCCACCTGCTGGGCGGCGAGGGCGTGGGCGGGGTCGCGATCGCGCAGGGCGGCGCGCAGGGCGAGGGCCTCTTCGAAGCGCTGGCGGGCGGCGCCGTGGTCGCCTTCGGCCATGCCCAGCGCACCGACCTTGTCGAGGGCGGCGGCGGTCTCCAGGGCGAGCTCGGCGTCGTGGGGGCGTTGGGTGCGCAGGGCGAGGAGCAGGGCGAGGGCCTCTTCGTAGCGCTGGCGGGCCGGGCCGAGGTCAGCCCAGGCCACCCGGACGTCGCCGGCCCGGAGCAGGCTGCGGGCGAGGTCCCGGGTCAGCTCGGGCGACGCGGGGTGCCTCTTGTGCGCCGCCTGCACAAGCTGGAGGCTCTCCGTGTAGCGTTGGTTGGCCTTGGACAGGCCGCCAACCTGTCGGAGCAGGTCGCCCACCCGCGACTGGGCAGCGGAGAGCTCTCGGGCCGCGGAGATGGCGTTGGGGGCCCGCCAGCGCAGGATTCTGGCCAGAGCGAGGCGGCGCTTGTACTGATCTCGGGCGCCGAACAGGTCTCCCAGCGCGCACAGCACGTCGCCGACGCGGCCGTGGCTGCGGGCAGTGTCGGCGAGGAGCGCCGTCGAGCCGGGATCCCGCTTGCGCAGGGCGACCCCGATGGCGAGGCTCTCCTCGTAGCGGTGGCGGGCGCCGTTCAGGTCTCCCTGGGCGCGCAGCGCGTCGCCAAGCTGCACGAGGAGGTGGGAGAGCCCCCGCGCCCGGTTGAGGTCGCGTGGCGCCTGCGCAGCGGCCGCGCGCCGCTCCGGAAGCAGGGCGTCGAAGGCCGTGCGGGCGGCGGTGACCTCGCCCTGGGCCAGCGCGATGGCGCCAACCACCGACAGCGCGAGGTGCCGCTCGGGCCCGCTGCCGGCCGCCACCACGGCAGCCTCGGCGGCCGTTGCGGCGCGGGGCAGGTC
>JBEIQK010000320.1:0-6992 GCA_040376505.1 Alphaproteobacteria bacterium
CGGCCGGCCCGCTTCCACGCCGACCCCACCCGCGACGCCCTGGCCGAGAAGCGCCTCGTCAAGGCCGCCCGCATCGCCGGCTTCACCGACATCGAGCTGCAGTTGGAGCCCATCGCCGCCGCCCGCTCCTTTGAGCGCTCGCTGTCGGGTGAGGTGCTCTGCCTCGTCGGCGATCTCGGCGGCGGCACCTCCGACTTCACCGTGATGCGCCTCTCCCCCGAGCGGGCCGGCCAGCGCGATCGCGCCGGCGATGTGCTGGGCTCCGCGGGCGTGCCAGTCGGCGGCACCGACTTCGACGCCCGCATCCTGATGCGCGCCGTGCTGCCCCACCTCGGCATGAACAGCGACTACGCCCCCGAGGGCCGCGTGGTGCCCCTTCCCACCGCCCTACACCTCGCCGTCTGCCGCTGGCACACCCTGGCCCTGGCCAGCAGCAAGCAGAACATGGCCATGCTCGACTACTGGCTGCGCAGCGCCCACGATCAGGGCGGGCTCAAGTGGCTGCGCGAGCTGCTCGACCAGAACTACGGCTACCTGCTCTTTCAGGCCGTCGAGCGCCTCAAGGTGGCCCTCTCCCAGGAGGAGGTCGCCCGGCTCACCTTCGAGGCCGGCACCATCCGCCTCGACGTGCCGATGTCCCGCCGCGAGTTCGAGGCCGCCATCGCGCCGGAGGTGGGCGAGGTCGCTCAATCGGTCGATGGCCTGCTCACCCGCTTGAACCTGCGCCCCGACGACATCGGCGTGGTCTTCCTGACCGGCGGCTCATCCAAGGTGCCCCTGGTGAAGCGCCTCTTCGCCGAGCGCTTTGGCAGCCGCATCGTCGCCGAAGACGAGTTTACCAGCATCGCCAGCGGGCTCGGCATCGAGGCCGGCGAGCGCTTCTCGGCATGAGGGCCGATCGCCTCGTCGCCGCCCTGGGCCGTCCGGTGCTGGTCTTCGCCGAGCTGGACTCCACCAACCGCTTCGCCCGCCACGGTCTGCAGCGCGGCGCCCTCGACGCCGGCGACGTGATCGTGGCCGATGTGCAGACCGCCGGCCGCGGCCGCCTGGGCCGAAGCTGGCTGGCCGAGCCCGGCCAGAACCTGCTCTTCAGCCTGATTCTGGCGCCCAAGGTGCCGGTGGCCGAGGCGCCGCGCTGCGTGCTGCACTGGGCCGCGGCGATGGCGGAGGCCCTCGGCTGCGCGGTCAAGTGGCCCAATGATCTCGTCGACGACCAGGATCAGAAGCTGGGCGGCGTGCTGGCCGAGCTGGAGCTCGGCGAGGAGGGGCGCTACCACGTGATCCTCGGCGTGGGGCTCAACGTGAACCAGGTGGACTTTCCCGGCCTGCCGGGCGCCAGCTCGCTGCGGGGCCTGCACGGCGGGGCGCCCCTCGATCGCGAAGCGCTGCTCATTCGCCTCGTCCTCGCCCTGGAGAGCGCCGATCTGCACGGCGATCTGCGCGCCTACGCCGCCCGCTGCCGCACCCTCGGCAAGACGGTGCGGGTGGCCGGGCGCGAGGGGCTGGCCACCGGCCTCGGGCCCGATGGCGCCTTGCTCATCGACGGCATCCCCGTGCTCACCGGCGACGTCGAGCTGCTGTCGGGCGACGTCGCGCCGACGCCGGGATAACGGCCGCCGGGGCCGGAGGGCCGCCCTTCCGGGTGGTCGGCGCGCCCGGCGGTGCCGCGATGTCCACCACCTTTCACCTGCGCGTCTGGACGCGCTTCTTCGCCCCTCCCGAGGCCGTCTGGGCGCTCAAGAGCGACCCGGTCGCCATCGAGGCGGAGTTCCCGCTGTGGGCGCCCTTCTCGATCGGCGACAAGGCCGCGCTCCTCGCGGGCCTCGGCGGCGCGCTGCCGGTCTCGATGCAGGGGCGGATCGGCCCCCTGGCCTGGCCCTACACCGTCGACGAGCTGGAGCCCGGCCGCCGCTTTCGCGACGTGTCCACCAACGCGCTCTTCTCGCGGTGGGAGCACCAGCACATCGTCGAGGCCACCCCCGACGGCGCCCGCTACATCGACGCTGTCACCTTCACGCCGGCCCTGCCGGGGCCCAAGTTCGTGGCCATCGCCGTCAAGCAGCTCTTCGTGGCCCGCCACCAGGCCGCCGCCCGCAAGCTGCCCGCCGACGCCCTCACCGTCGGCGTTCACGTGCTGCGCGTGCTGATCGAGGACGAAGCGGCCGACGCCGAGCAGGGGGCCTGATGCTGCTGGTCATCGACGTCGGCAACACCAACATCGTCGTGGGCGCGATGGAGGGCGACAAGGTGGTGGAGAGCTGGCGGGTCTCCACCACGCCGCGCACCACCGATGAGTTTGGCCTGCTGATGCTGCAGCTCATGGGCCACGACAAGATCGGCGTGGAGCAGCTTCACGGGGTGGCGGTCTCCTGCGTGGTGCCGAGCGTGGTCTACGCCATCGAGAAGGCCAGCCGCCGCTACCTCGGCCACGACGCGATGGTGGTGGGCCGCGGCATCAAGACCGGCATGCGGGTGCGCACCGACAACCCCCGCGAGGTCGGCGCCGACCGCATCGTCAACGCCGTTGCCGCCTGGGAGCGCTTTCACCAGCCGATGGTGGTGGTCGACTTCGGCACCGCCACCACCTTTGACTGTGTCGACCAGGACGGCGACTACGTCGGCGGCGCCATCAGCCCCGGCTTTCGCATCTCGGCCGACGCCCTGTTCACGCGCACCGCCAAGCTCCCCCGCGTCGAGGTCGAGAAGCCCGCCAAGGCGATCGGCACCAACACGGTGGAGTCGATGCAGGCCGGGCTCTTCTGGGGCTACGTGGGCCTCGTGGACGGCCTCACCCGCCGCTGCAAGATCGAGCTGGCCGCCCAGTGCGGCGTGGCCGAGGCGGGGGTGAAGTGCATCGCCACCGGCGGCCTCGCCAACCTGATCGGCTCGGCCTGCGACGAGATCGAGGAGGTCGACGACGACCTGACCCTGCAAGGCCTGCGCATCCTTTGGGAGCGCAACCACGGCAAGGCGGCGAGGCGTTGACCCGGGGCGGCGCGGTCGGTAGCCTGCGCCCAACGGCCCCCTGCGGGCCTGCCTGGAGCGCGCCATGTCCGAGGCCATCCCCTTCGCCAAGCTGGGAATTCCGCCCAACCTCGAAAAGAACCTCGCCCGCGAGGCCCCCGCCCGGCTGAAGCTGGCCATCGCCAAGGGCCTGCTGCCGATGTCGTCCGACGTGCAGCTCGCGGCGCTGTACGTCCTGGCCAGCGATCCCGACGCCACCGTGAGCGAGGCGGCGCTGGCGTCGGTGCGGGAGCTGCCCAACAAGCAGATCCTGGGCGCGCTCTCGGCCCGCACCCACCCCAAGGTGCTGGAGCTGCTCACCGAGTTTCGCGAGGCCGACTTTGAGATCGACGAGCGCATCGGGCTGATGCGCACCGCCAACGACCGCACCGCCGTGCGGATCGCCGGCCGCGCCGACAAGACCCTCTGCGAGCGCATGGCCCAGAACCAGGAGCGCCTGCTCACCACGCCCGAGGTCTTCGTCTCGCTCTACAACAACCCGAACTGCGCCGACGTCGACGTGGAGCGGATGAGCGCGTTCCTGCGCATGCAGAAGCAGCACCCCGACGTGCCCGCGGTCCGCCCCTTCCGCGCCGCGCCCGCCGCCGAAGCGCCCACGCCGGCCGCCGAGCTGCCGGTCGCGCCGGCCGCCTCCGCCGCTCCAGCCTTTGATCCGATGGCCGAGATCGAGGCCGCCCTGATGGGAAAACAGTCTCCGGCCCTGCTCAAGGCCCAGGAAGACGGCCTCGACATGTTCGCCATGGAGAGCAGCGGCAAAGACAATGGCCTGGGCGGCTTCACCTTCGACTTCAAAGACGACACCGACACCTTCTCCTGGAACCTGCTCAGCGACGAGGCCGCCCAAGGCGAAGACCGCGTCGATGAGGTCAAGAGCATGGAGAAGCGCATCGCCGAAATGACCATCGGCCAGAAGATCAAGCTCGCCTACCTGGGCAACAAGGAGACCCGCACCATCTTGCTGCGCGACCGCAACAAGATGGTCGCCGGCGCGGTGGTGAAGTCCGGCCGCATGAGCGACGGCGAGATCGTGTCGGTGGCCGGCAACCGAAACCTCGACAGCGACGTGCTGCGCGAGGTGGCGATGAACGGCGAGTGGACGCGCAAGTACCCGGTGAAGGTGGCGCTGGTCAACAATCCAAAGACGCCGGTGGCGATGGCGATGGCGATGGTGAGCCAGCTCCAGAAGAAAGAGCTCCAGGCGCTGCTGCGCAACCACAACGTGCCGAGCGTGGTGACACAGACCGCCCAGCGCCTGTACCGCCAGAAGCACCGGGACTGATGCGTGGCTGACCTCGTCCTCGCCACGCTGAACGCCCGCTACGCCCACACCGCCTTCGGCCTGCGCTGCCTCTACGCCAACCTGGGTCCGCTCCAGGCCTCCTGCTCCCTGCGCGAGTGGGAGGTGAGCGCCCGCAGCATCGACGTGGTCGAGGCCCTCCTCGCCGAGTCGCCGCGTGTGGTGGGCTTTGGCGTCTACATCTGGAATGTGGCGGCCTTGACCGCGGTGGTGGCCGATCTCAAGCGCCTCGCCCCCGAGGTGGTGGTGGTGCTGGGCGGCCCCGAGGTGAGCCACGAGGCCGAGGGCCAGCCGATCGTCGCCCTGGCCGACCATGTGCTGCAGGGCGAGGCCGATCGGGCCTTCGCACAGCTCGCCGCCCGGTTGCTCGCCGGTGAGCGGGTGGCCGAGAAGATCATCGACTGCGGGCTGCCCGATCTGTCCACCCTGGCCTCGCCCTACCCGCACTACAGCGACCTCGACCTGCGCCAGCGGGTGATCTATGTCGAGGCCTCCCGCGGCTGCCCCTTTCGCTGCGAGTTCTGTCTGTCTTCGCTGGAGCTGCCGGTGCGGGCCTTCCCCTTGGAGCCCTTCCTGGCCGAGATCGACGCGCTCCTCGCCCGGGGCGCCCGCTCCTTCAAATTCGTCGACCGCACCTTCAACCTCAACCTCGCGGTGAGCGGGCGCATCCTCGACTTCTTCCTGGAGCGGGCGCCGCTCGGCCTCGATCTCCACTTTGAGATGATCCCCGACCGCCTGCCCGTCGCCCTGCGCGAGCGCATCGCCCGCTTCCCGCCGGGCTCTGTTCAGCTCGAAGTGGGGGTGCAGACCCTCGATCCGGCCACCACCCAGCGCATCAGCCGCCGCCAGGACCTCGACCGGATGGCCGACAACTTCGCCTTCCTGCGCGAACAGTCTGGCGCCCATGTCCACGCCGACCTCATCGTCGGCCTGCCCGGCGAAGATCTGGCCACCTTCGGCGCCGGCTTTGACCGCCTCTGGGCGATGGGCCCCCAGGAGATCCAGGTCGGAATCTTAAAGCGCCTGCGCGGCACGCCGATCATCCGCCACGACGCGGCCTTTGGCATGGTCTACAGCGCGAGCCCCCCCTACGAGGTGCTCTCCACCGCGGCCTTGCCCTTCGGCGAGCTCGCCCGCCTGCGCCGCTTCGCCCGCTACTGGGATCTGGTGGCCAACAGTGGACAGTGGCGGCGCACCCTGCCGCTGCTCCTGGGCCTCGCCCCCTTCGCCCGCTTCCTGGCCTTCTCCGACTGGCTGTGGGCCACCACCGGCGCCACCCACCAGATCGCCCTGCCGCGCCTCGGCGAGCTCCTGCACCGCCACCTCGCCGCCGAAGGCCTCGGCGCCCCTGCCGCCGCCGCCCTCTGGGAGGACTACACCGGCCCGGGCCGCCACGACGTGCCGGGCTGGCTCGCCGCCCTGCTCCCCGAGCGCCGTCGCCCCGACAAGGGCCAGACGATGGCCGCCGCCGCCGCCCGTCGGCAGGATCGACACCGGGCCTAGGCCGGGGTTAGCGGGGCGGCGGAGGTGCGCTTGTCCACGCCCAATACCGCCTGGTCCGTCGCGGCCATCACCCCCCTCGTCGAGCGCCAGAGCCTGTCTGGGCGCACCTTGTCGGTCACCTTTCGGTGCCCGGTCACCGGCGAGCGCGCCAACGCCCGCTACGCCGTGCCGGCCGGCGCCACCGTCAGCACCGCGGTGGCCCGCACCGCCCGCTCCAGCTTCTTCTGGGGCCTGCGCAGCGTGATCACCAACACCATTCGCAGCCTCTTCGGGCACGGCTTCGTCGGCCGCATCGCCGCCGACGTGGCCAACACCGCGATGAACGAGGCGGCGCGCACCCAATCGCACAGCGGCGGCCTCTCGGAGGGCGAGAAGGAGGCCGCGCTCATCGAGGCCTTCCGCACCGTTCAGGGCTCCTTTGTCTGGGACCCCAACCGCGGGGCCTGGGTCTCCGGCAAGGCCGCCGTCGAGCTGCTGAGCAGCTTTGAGCAGATGATGGCCAAACACCCGGCCACGCACCCCTACGATCGCCTCGTGCTGGCGCGCATGCTGGTCGAGGTGGCCAAGGCCGACCGGCAGGTGGGGGCCGAGGAGTCGGGCTGGCTCACCCAGCTCATTCCCGCCGAGGTGGGCTCCATCCAGGAGCTGGCCAGCCGCCCGCCCCTGACCGAGGCTGAGCTGCGCCAGTGCTCGCCGGGCCCCGTGCGCGAGACCCTCCTGGCGGTGGCCTGGGCGCTCTCCATCGTCGACGAGGAGTTCGATCCGGCCGAGCAGGCCGCCCTGCAGCGCTTTGGCCGCGGGCTCAACCTGTCGTCGGCCCAGGTGGAGCGCAGCAAGGATGCGGCCCAGACCTATGTGATGGATCAAGCGCTGGACCGCATCTTCACCTGGGGGGGCCATGACGCGGGCAGCCGCCAGCAGCTCATCGAGCTGGCCAACCGCCTGGGCATGACTGAGATGGAGGCCCTGGAGGCCGAGGCGCGCTTTCAGCGGCGCCGGGCGCGCTGAGGGGGCCTACCAGGAGATGCCGGGGAGGAAGAAGGCCCGGCCGAGGTAGTCGTCGTCCCAATACGGGGAGCCGACGGCGAGGTCGGGGGCGCCATCGCCGTTCATGTCGCCCAGGTTGACGATACGGTGGATGCGGCTGTCTTCGGTGTCGCCCTGCAGA
>JBEIQK010000480.1:0-5077 GCA_040376505.1 Alphaproteobacteria bacterium
CAGGGCCCCTGCAGCCGCAGCGACGCCCCCTCGATCCACAGCTCGCAGCGCTGCCCCACCCAGTCACCCAGGCAGACAAGGTGCCCGCCGCGCAGGGCCCGCCGCTCGATGTGGTGGCTGTGCCCCAGGCCGACGAGGTCCACGCCGTCGTCGATCTGGCGCTGGGCCCAGGCCGCCTGGGCGGCGATGAGCCGCGCGGGCACCGCTGGGTGGCCCCTCGAGGCCCCGGCGAGGCGGTCGAGCAGGGCGTCGCCGCGCGTCGGGCCAAGGACCTGCATCAAGGCGCCAAAGGCGGGCCCCCGCAGCGCCGCGCTCAAGACGCGGTAGCCCAGGCTGCGATCGGCCTCGTCGCCGTGGGCCAGCAGCAAGCGCCGGCCGCCCACCTCCAGGCGAAGGGAGGTTTCGACCTGCACCCCCTGCGCGAGGAGGGCCGGCACCACGCCAAAGTCGTGGTTTCCCGGCACAAAGACCACCCGCACCCCCCTGCTGATCAGGCGATCCAGGGCGTGGAGCGTGGGCGCGTAGCCGGGGCGCAGGCCGCCCGGCCAGGCCCAGCCGGCGTGAAAGAGGTCGCCGAGGAGGTAGAGCGCGTCGAGCTCCACGCGGCCAAGCAGCGCGACCAGGGCCGCCTGGGACGGATCCTCGGGGTCGCCGGTGATGTGGGCGTCGCTCAGGGCCAGGGCCCTCATCCGGCCGCCCCCACCGCCTGCAGAGCCCGCTTCGGATCGATCCGATACAGATCCCAGAATTCCACCACCATCCGCGCCGCAGCCCGGGTGCTGGCGATGCGCCCGGCCGCGAAGCCCTCGGCGAGGAGGCGCGCCACCAGGGCCTCATCGGCGGGGTCGGGGTGAAAGCTGGGGTAGACCGCGCGCACCAGGGCGTCAATACGCGCCGCGAGCTGCGGCAGCAAGCTCGGCCGCACGGGCCGCAGCTCGTGGAGGTGCCGCTCCACCACCACCCGGCGCAGGGCCCGGTCAATCGCCGGGTGCGGCGTAAAGGCGAAGAGGGCCACCAGCGGCGCCGCCGCGATGAAGCGCGGGCCTACCTCTCGGTGAACGGTCTGGCCACCTTTGTACAGGGTCTGCGGATCAAAGGCCAGCTCGGCGTCGGGCAAGGCGGCCACGGCGAGGTAGCGCAGCACCGTCTCGGCCAGCTCCTGGCTCGGCCCCACCATCCGGTCGAGGTACTCGGCCTCGTCGAAGAGCAGCGTGAGGCCGCGCCATCCGGCGTCGGCCGCCCAGGTCGCCACGCCCGAGAGCAGGTGGGCCATGATCTGGCCAAAGGTGCGGTAGTCGGGCAGGGCCAGCAGCCGATCGCCCCGGTAGCCGGCCCGGCGCAGGGCCGCGGAGAGCTCGGCGCCGTCGCCGCCGCGGCCTTCGACGAAGGCGACCACCGCCTCGGCGAGGGGCTCAGGCGCGTGGTGTACGGCGTAGAGGGCCGCGCTGAGCCAGCGGTGGCGCCGATCCCCGTCGAGGTGCCGCGCCGAGCTGCCAAGGGTGAGCAGCAGGGGCATCAGCCCGCCGTCCGCCCGCCCCGGCCAGCAGAGCCCGGCGGCCAGGGCGCCATAGATGCGCAGGGGGTGCGAGGGGGGCGTGGCCTCTGGGTCAAAGGTGACGCGGCCCAGGCCGTAGCCCTCGGCCAGGGCCTGCTCGCCGGCCAGATCGAGGAGGTGGGTCTTGCCGGCGCCGTAGTGGCCGCTCCAGATCTGAAGCCCCCTCCCCTGCGCGAAGAGCGCGGTCAGCGCGGCCAGCTCGGCCTGTCGACCGACGGTGAGGGCCGCGAGCCCGCTCGGCGGCACCACGCCCAGTCGCAGGGCCTCCAGCGACTGCCGATCCCCGATGATCGGCGCCGGCGCACGCTCGATGGCGGTCGCGGTCTCTGGCGCGGGCCCCTCGGCCACGAGCTCGACGGCCGAGAGCACCGTGGGCACGGCCGGCCGGGCGTCGAGGCGCACCAGGGCCCGCCGACCGCCGTCGATCCAGCGGATCACCGTGGCGAGGCCCTGCTGGGCGTGCCGAACGCGGTCTCCCGGGCCCATTTACAGCGCGTCGAAGGGGTCAGACGAGGCCGGCGGCCGCAGGAGGAGGATTTTGCCCCCCTTGCCGGTCGACTGACGCGCCTCGTCTTCGCCGATGGCGTGGGGGCTTTGGGCCTGGTGGTGCAGCAGGTCGATGGCGGCCTTCACGAAGGCGCGCCGGTGGGCCACCTCAAAGGAGGTCGACAGCACCTGGGCGGCGAGGCTGCGCAGGTTGCGGCCCTGGAGGCCTGGATCGAGGCGGGCGCCGTGGCCGACATTGTACAGGTGCAGCAGCTTCAGTCCGATGCGCACCAGCAGCTCTTCGGCGGGCAGGTCCAGGCGCTCCAGATCGATCACGGCGGCCTGGGGGCTGCGCTCCGACAGGGAGACGGGCCCCTCCAGTCGCTGCTGCAAGGCCGGGTACTCGATCACGACCGTGCGCATGAATTCGGGCGGCACCGCATACAAACAGAGCAAGCCGGGCAGGGCCGCCCGACCGCAGAGATCGATGAGCTGGCGCAGGTTGTCGGCCACCGCCACCCGCCGCCGCTCCGACAACGAGAGGTTGCGATCGAGCTCATCAAAGGCCAGCAGCAGCCCGGGGGCGCCGAGGTGCTGCAGCATCTGGCAGAGCGCGCGCAGAAAGCGCAGGGCCGTGTCGCGCCCGAGGCGCTCGCGCACACCGAGGAGCCGCTGCTCGGCCTCGCTCAGGGCCTCGCCGCGCAAGAAGGCCGCCGCCAGCTCCTCTCCGGCGAGGTCGCCCCGCAAAAAAGCCGCGCCAAAAAAACAGACCGCGGTGCGCAGCGAGGGGGCGTCGACCGGCTGGCGCCGCAGGCCCTCCAGCCAGGCCGCCACGCCGGCCTCACCCAGCTCCGCCCGCCGGGCCGTGAGCGCGTCGCGAAGGGCCATCTCCACGCCGCGATCGGGCAGGTGGTCGTCGTCTTTGGGGGCCCAGCACAGCTCGCGCATCACCGCGGCGTAGACCCGGGCGAGATCGTCCATCGGGCACTCTTCGGGCGACAGACCCACCAGGGCCGAGGCCATGCCGCGCCGCCAGGCCCGGTCGCGCACCGCGAGGAGGAAGTGGGTCTTGCCGCCGCCGAAGTGGGCCTGCACCAGCTTGAAGGAGGAGCCCCGGCGGCTTTGGGCGATGGGCTCGATGTACTCGCGGTCGAGCACGCTGAGGTAGCGCTCGTTGCCGACGTTGACGAAGGACAGACCCAACTCGGGAGGCTGACCGGCCTCGCCCATCCGGTGCAGGATGGCCCGGGCCAGGGTGGGGCTCAGCTCAGCCACCGGCCACCTCCTCGGGCTCAATCCGCGCCGAGGCGTGGAAGGTGCCCTCGCCATCGGGATCTTCGAGGAAGAACAGTCGACTCTTGTCGCGCATCGCCCCGCCGGTGGCCGGCGCGAGGCTGAGGCGCTGCCCCCCCTGGCTCAGCCGCCGATCCCGCCGCAAGCGCCACAGATCGTAGGCGAAGGCCCACCGCGGGTAGGCCACGAAGGCCCGGGCGCTCGGCTCCCGGCGGAAGGCCTCGGGCTGGCGCAGCCAGACGAGCTCGCGCCACAGATCCGCCAGCTCCACCCAGCCCGCTCCGCCCAGACGCTGGTAGGCGGACTGGAGCTGGGCGAAGAAGGCCTCGGGAACGAAGTCGCCATCGAGGGTCTCGCGGGCCGTGGCCCAGGTGGAGAAGAGCTCGCCCGCCGTCGCGCCGCAGCGGGCCACCTCCTCTTTGGCGAAGTAGAGCTGACAGAGGTCGCCCTCCACCGAGATCAGCACCCCAAAAGGCGGCAGCCGCAGCTCCAGAGGCTCCTTCGAGAGCACCCGCAGGCGCAGCCCGCGCTCGGCCGCGCCCCGCTTGAGGCCCTCGGCGAGGAGGCGCCGCCGCTCGGCTCGCTCGTCGGCCGACCAGGCCAGCACGGGCGCCAGGGCGGCGTCCACCTCGGCGCCCAGCGCAGAGATCGGCCCGATCGCCACCAGGGGGTCGAGGGCCGCGCTGAGCTTGGGGCCGCTCCCCGCCTTCGCCAGGGCCGAAAGCCCAGCGGCGACCGCGCGGAGCTGCCCGGTGAGGCGCTCCAGCGCAGCGAGATCGGGCAAGGGCGGACGAGGGCTGGTCACGAGGGCTCCGCGGGGCTGGGGCCTGGGTACCCCCCACCTGGGCCCCTGCCAAGGGCGCCGGGCGCGCCGTCGGAGTATCCTCTGTCTATGTCGCTCCCTCGCCTCGCCCTCCTCCTCCTGCTCGCCTGCAAGAAAGAAGCGCCGCCGCCGCCCCCCTCGGCCGCGCCGCCGCCGCCGCCGATGGAGGGGGCCGTCGATGTGGCCGTGCCCGTCGCGGTCCTCGTGGCCCCGCCCTCTCTGGGGCCGGTGCCGGCCGATGGGCTGCGGGTGCGCACGCCGGGCACCCGCGGCTGGACCTCGGTGGAGGTGACCTGCCCCAGCGGCTTTCGCACCCGCTTCTCCCTCGATCCCGAAGGCGACAGCGTCTCGGCCAGCGGCGGCGTCGCCGGCCTGCCCGCCGAGGACTGCCGGCTCTTCTTCAAGGGCGCCGGCCCCGTGCAGTATGGCCCGGTGCGCCCCGGCGTGGCCCTGAGCTGCAGCTTCGCCGGAACCACCGCCCTGTGCCGCCCCGAACGCAACGCCGAGGGCGCCGCCACCGGCAAAGGCGGCGGCCTGCCGATCTCGGTGCGCTACAGCGGGCCCTCGGCGGCGGCCATTGAGGTAGTCTGCGCCGACGGCCAGAAGGTCAGCGCCGCCCTCATCCAGAACGCCGCCACCCTCGACGGCATCCGCCCGGGATCGGCCTGTCGCCTGCGCCTCCTCGGCGCCCGCCGCTACGAGTGGGGCCCGGTGGCGCCCGGCATGGAGCTGGTCTGTCGGGAGTCGCGCGGGCGCCTCGATTGTGCCGACGGCGCCGCGGTTGTCGCACCCAAGCCCCTCGCCCCGCTGGCCACCGACACCCTGGAGGTCGAGGTGCAGGCCGCGCCTGGGGCCACCGCGCTGGAGGTGGTCTGCCCGAGCGGTCACCGCAGCCGGGTCCCCCTCACCGACCGCGGCGC
>JBEIQK010001150.1:0-1515 GCA_040376505.1 Alphaproteobacteria bacterium
GGGCATCTGGAGGGAGGCGGTGCGGCCCCCCGGATCGATGGGGCCCGCGATGGGGCCGGCCACCACCCAAAGCTGGCTGTACTCCTGGGCCACCGCCATCACCAGTCCGTTCACGGTGGCGTCGCGGGTGGTGGGCCCGGTGGCGACGAAGATCTCGCCCTCAAGCAGCATGTCGATGGTGGCGTCGCCCTCGGCGAGGGTGGCCGAACCCACCGGCACCGTGCTCCACATGCCCACCTGGGCGTTGGTGCCGGCCACCGCGAGATCGGCCACGCTGTCGCCGCTCAGGTCGTAGCCGGCGGCGAGGCGGTCTCCCACCGCGGCATCGCCCACCCCGAGGAAGGCGGCGCGGGCGCAGTCCGAGGTGGTGTCGCCGCGAAAGACCAGGGGCGAGTCCGACCCATCACAGTCCCAGTCCACGCCGTCGCCGCAGATCTCCGGGGTCTCGGGGTTGACCTCGACGTTGGTATCATCACAGTCGAGGCCATTCTCGACGAAGTCGGGATTGGGGTTGTCGCAGGCGATCACCGCCTGGCTGCTGTCGCCGTAGCCGTCGCCATCTTCGTCGGGGGCCCAGGTGGAGATGCCGGTGACGAGGGTGTCTTCGCTGTCGATCAGATCATCACAGTCATTGTCGACGCCGTCGCAGAGCTCTTCGGCGCCGGGGTTCACCGTGTCGTCGCGGTCGTCACAGTCGGTGGCGTCGTCGGTGCCGTTTTCGGGCTTCTCGCAGGCGTTCGTGACATAGCCGGCGTCGCCATAGCCATCGAGGTCGGAGTCGATGTACCAGGTGCCGTAGCCCACCACGTCTTGATCATCGAGGTCGGCGTCGCCATCGCAGTCATTGTCCACCCCATCGCAAGCCTCTTCGGCGCCGGGGTAGACGAGGTTGTTGGTGTCATCGCAGTCATCGACGGTGGTAAAGCCATCCCCGTCGGCGTCGACCGGCGGCGAGCCGCCGCCCTTGTCGTCGGAGCCACAGGCCAAGGCAAAGAGCGTGAGCAGACAGAGGGTGCGTTGGCCCATGGGCGCCTCCTAAAGCGGGATGTTGCCGTGCTTCTTGCGGGGATTGGTGTCGCGCTTGTTGCTGAGCGAGTCGAAGGCCTCGATCAGGCGCGCGCGGGTGCCGCGCGGCAGCAGCACTTCGTCTACATAGCCAAGCTCCGCCGCCCGGTAGGGGTTGGCGAAGCGCGCTTTGTAGTCGGCCACCAGCTCGGCCCGCTTCTCGGCCGGATCGGCGGCCCCCAGCAGCTCGCGCCGGAAGATGACGTTGACCGCGCCCTCCGGCCCCATCACGGCGATCTCGGCCGTGGGCCAGGCGAAGTTGAAGTCGGCGCGGATGTGCTTGCTGTTCATCACGCAGTAGGCGCCGCCGTAGGCCTTGCGGGTGATCAGCGTGACCTTGGGCACGGTGGCCTCGCAGAAGGCGTACAGCAGCTTGGCGCCGTGGCGGATGATCCCGCCGAGCTCTTGCGCCACGCCGGGAAGGAAGCCGGGGACGTCCTCCACCACCCA
>JBEIQK010000618.1:0-4046 GCA_040376505.1 Alphaproteobacteria bacterium
CCTCGTCGATGTAGCCGAGCGCGCGGAGCTCTTCTTCTTCTTCGGCGCCGATGTCCTGGCGGCGCTGGGCGGCCTTGGCCCGGCGGCCCACGGGCAGCGAGCCCATGTGGGCTTCGAGCTGCTGGCGCAGGGCGGGAAACTGGTCGGAGACGTCGGACTCGCTGGCGAGGGGCCCGTCCACGCGCACGAGGCGCGGAGAGGGCTCGCTGCGGTGGCGCTCGGTGTACTTGAACAGACCCGCGGGCTCGCTCACCAGCAGGGCGCTGCGCTTGGGGGCTTGGAGCACCAGGGCGCGGCGCAGGCTGGGCTCGGGTCCGCCGCGCAGGGTCGAGGCGAAGCTGTGGCCGGAGAGGCCGGGGGGCACCGGCAAGCCGGCCAGCTCCACCAGGGTGGGGTAGACGTCGACGGTCTGTACCGGGGTCTGGATGCGGAGGCCGGCCGGCACCACGCCGGGGTACCAGACGATGAGGGGCACGCGCAGCAGCTCTTCGTAGAGGAAGATGCCGTGGCCTAAGAAGTCATGCTCCTTCATGGCCTCGCCGTGGTCGGCGGTGAGCAGCACCAGGGTGGGCCGGTCGGTGTCGGCCTGGATCGCCGGCCAAAGCGAGGCCAGCATGTGGTCGAGGTAGGCGATCTGGCCGTCGTACTGGCTGCGCAGGCTGGCCAGCACAGCGGGGGTGGCCTTTTGTTTGCCGTTCTGGTCGCGGCGAATCACGTTGACGGTCTGGGCCGGCTTGAGCGCCTCGCCCACCAGGAAGCGCGAGCCATAGGGCTCTGGCGCGTGGTAGGGCGCGTGGACATCGAAGTAGTGGGCGAAGATGAACCAGGGCGCGTCGCCAGGCTCGGCCATCACCGAAGCGGCGGCGGCGTTGACCCTGGCCGAGCGCTTGCTCTTGTGGACCTTGGGGTGGTGCTCATAGGTCTCAAAGCCCTGATCGAAGCCCGAGTTGGGGATGAACTTCATCGAGCTGGCGAAGGCCGCGGTGCGGTAGCCCTGGGCGGCGAGGTGCTCGGCCAGGGTGAGGTGCTCGTCGCCCAGGCGGGTGGTGTGGCCGAGCTTGCCGTGCTCGTAGGGGTGGCGGCTGGTGAAGAGGCTGCTGTGGGTGCCATCGGTGGCGGGGGTCTGGGCCCAACTGCGGTCGAATTGGGCGCCCTCGGCCGCGATCTGGCAGAGCCAGGGGGCGGTGTTCTTGTCGTAGCCGTAGCAGGGCAGGCGGTCTGAGCGCAGCGTGTCCAGGCTGATCAACAGGATGTTGGGCGCCTCCGCCTTCGACGGTGGCCGCTCGACCGGGCGGGAGCAGGACGCGAGGACGAGCAGCAGCAGCAGCGACATGGAGCCTCCACCAGGGCGCCGAGCCTAATCTGCGAGGGCCGCCACGGCGGCGCTGTGCGCTTTTGCCACAGTGAAGGTGGCCCGCGCCCGATGCTACAAGGGAGACGGCGCCGCGCCAGCCGGAAGGGAGCCCGCCCTTGATCCCCCTGCTCATCTCTGCTGCCTGGGCCTCCTCCTGCTGCTTGCCGGTCGGCGGGGCCTTGCCCGGGGTGCTGGCCGCCGAGGAGCGCTGGGGGCTCGCGCTCAGCGGCGGTGCGGCGGCCTGGCGCGGAGACTGGGGGCTCGACGGGGCCTGGCGGCCGGCGGCGCCCAACCTGCGTCGGTCTCAGGAGCTGGGCCTCGCCGCGATGGTGCGGGTGGGCGGCCCGTTCCAGCTCAGCCTGGGCCTGCCGGCTCTTCACCAGCGGGTCGAGTTGGGTGGGGTCCCCGATCAGGCGCTCTCCACCGGCGATCTCAGCGTGGGCCTGCGGGTGGAGGGGCCGCGGGGCGGGCTGCGGGCCGGCTCCTTTCGCCCGGGGCTGCGTCTGGGCATCGGGCTTCCAACCACCGAAGCGCCGCCCGGCGGCGCCATCCTCGGGGCCGATCTGGGCGCCGGGGCCCGTCGCGTCTCGGCCGGCCTGGACTGGGAGTCGCGCTGGGGGCGCGGGCCCTGGTCGGTGGGGCTCGACCTGTCCCAGACCGAGGGGGCCGCCGCCGAGCTCGCGCCGATGGGCCTCGTCGGCTGGTCGCTCTCCGAATCGGTCGATCTGCACCTGCTCCTCAGCCCCACCTTCTCCTTCGCTGGGCGCTGGGGGAGCAGCCTGGGGCTCCAACTGCCGGTGCGGCCCCGGGCCGGCCTGCGGCTGATCCCCTCGGTGTCGGCGGCGCCGCCCCTCTCGGGCTTGGGGCGGGAGCGTCAGGGCTGGATGTCGGCGCGCCTCGTCGTGGTGACGGCGGCGACAGAGTGATACCGAGCGATCATGAATCAGCTCGAAGGGCCTGAGGTTGACGGTCCTCCGGCCACCCGTAAAACCGCGTGTGAGCAGAGACGACGGATGGCTGATCCGAGGGTTCTCGACATCTCGCATTCACCACCTCGGTCATCTCGTCCAGATCAACGTAGTCGCGAATGGCCAGCGATTCGCGGAGCAGTGGCCAAAGCCGCTCGGAGGGCTGGACTTCGGGTGAGTAGGGAGGCTGAGCTACAAGGTGGAGCCCGTCTGGAACTTGAATGGCCTTGGAGGAGTGCCAACCCGCACCATCAAGCACGAGAACAATGCGACGATTGGGGCCAACGCCCGCGCTCTCCGCAAACTCTTGGAGCACTTTGTTCATGCCGGCGGTTGAGATTGTGGTGGTAATCCACCACTCCGTACGCCCAGAAGCGGGATGGACGAATCCAAAGACGTAGCGCCACTGGTAGCGGCGCCGACTGCACATTTTTGGGTCGCTTTCCGACGGGACTCCAGACTTGTCGCTCAATGGGAATGAGCCCGATGCGAGCCTCATCTTCGGCCCAAACTTCTACAGTTGCTTGAGGATAGCTCTGAACTACCTTGTCGACGGCCGCCGCTAGCCCCCTTTTTTGAACGCCTCCTTGGCGCCCTCATCGCTGTCCGGGTGCGTAGGGAGTGGCACCTTTATCGACCAGTTCAGCTTCTTTAGGTAGGCCCATCCCGTTCGTGGGTGAACAATGTCTCCCGTCCTTTTGCTGACCCAGCGTGCTACTTTGGGTCCATTCCAAAGTCCCCCTCCAGGTGGGGACTCGTGCTCAAGCGCCGCTTGCGGTTCCGCCTGAAGGGCCTGGGTGAAGCCACCTTTAGTACCATTCCGAGTGCGACCGTCGGTCACGCTGTCGGGGCCAAGCTCGTTGTAGGCGCGTACGACTCGTCGGACCCAATCCGGCTGGCGGTTGCAGAAGTCTGCGATCAAGGTGGCCGATTTTCCCGCCTTCTTTTGAAGGATTGCCACCCAGCGCATGCGTTCGTTCGGGTCTTCCGCGGCCTCAGCGCGGGCTCTCAGGTCTAGTTCGGTGAGATGATTGGCGACATTCAGGTGCTTGGACATGAACACCTCGGAGTTATCTTACATGGCCAAGCTGCGGGCAGTTGGTTGTCTAGGGCAATCGATCCTCATTTCGCGCGATTTGGTATGAGGGGCGCGGGTCCATGCGCTCCCGTCACCTGCGGATGGGGGTCGTGCGGCTGGGGTTCCGCCGGAGCTTACGTCGCGCCGATCGTGCCGACCGTCGCCCGACTTTGGCGCTTTCCAGGTGGGAATAGAACGATGTGATCAATGGTCAGCTCGCGGCGGCGCAGGCGCGGCGGGCGGAGCGGCTCACGCGGCGCCCGCGCGTCCGGCTCGCCGGGGAGCGCGCGAGTTGGGCCGAGCTGGTTCGCCGGGTGTTCGACGTGGACGGCTACCGGTGCCCGGGCTGCGGCGGGCGCCTCGCCCTGCGGACGCGGGTGGTGAACCCGCCCGCGACGACGAAGATCCTGCGCGGGCTGCAGCACGCCCAGGGGCCGCCGTAGGGGGGCGCGGCGCGGGCGACGACCGGACGGCGTGATCGACGCGGGACTGGAGCGCGGAGGTGCGTGTCAAGGCCAAAAGGCTCAGGGAAACAGGCCTTCCGAGCGGGGGGCGGAGCCGGAGAGGGACGGGCTGGCACGGCTGCGGGCGGGCGGATATGATGTGGGGGAGGGGCTGTCGTTTCCTATCCTCGTGCTGTGGGGAC
>JBEIQK010000648.1:0-3868 GCA_040376505.1 Alphaproteobacteria bacterium
CCGCCCCAGCGGCTACCGCGTCAACAAGCGCGACTGCGACGACACCAACGCCCGCGTCAACCCCAGCGCCAGCGAGGTCTGTGACGCGGTCGACCACGACTGCGACCGCCTGAGCGACGACGCCGACCCCTCCCTCGACGCCGCCACCGCCACCACCTGGTACGACGACGACGACGGCGACCTCTACGGCGACCCGGCCAGCGCCACCGTCGCCTGCAGCGCGCCTTCGGGCGCCCTCGCCAGCGCCGGCGACTGCGACGACGCGGATGCCGCCACCTACCCCGGCGCCAGCGAGCCCTGCAGCGCCGGGGTCGACCGCGACTGCGACGGCGCCGTGCCGGACACCTGCCAGTCCTGCGCCGAGGTGCTGGCCGACGGCCTCTCCACCGGCGACGGCCTCTACACCCTCGACGTCGACGGCGCCGCCGGCTCCCTGGCCGCCCTGTCGCTCTACTGCGACATGACCACCGACGGCGGCGGCTTCACCCTGGTGCAGCGCACCGTCTGGGACTGGGCCGACTCCAGCCAGCTCCTCACCAATTACGCCGACTGGCACGGCACCCTCATCGGAGACCCCAGCCCGGGTGCAGCCTTCCGCCTGCCCGGCGCCGCCTGGGAGGCCTTGAACGTGGAGGCCGAGCACCTGCTGGTGCACACGCCCCGCGACCTCACCACCGGCGCCGACTGCGACCCCCTGCGCTACCTCGGCGAGAGCGGCGAGTACACCATCACCACGCTGGGCGCCGCCCTCACCCCCATCACCAGCAGCGCGCTCTTTACCAACAGCCAGTCCCTGTCCACCACCGACACCGGCCCGTCGACCACCTGCGTCAACACCTACGGCGCCGTGCCCTGGTTCTACTCCAGCTGCTGCACCACCTGCCCCACCTTCAAGGGCAGCTACTGGAGCGACAGCCCCCACCCGATGGCCAGCTACCTCGACTACATCGCTGATCTCGACGGCAACACCACCGCCATCTGCCCCTCGGGAGCCGCGGTGAGCAGCTATGGCTACGAAGGGGTCAACGCGATGGAGTACTACCTGCGCTGAGGCAGCCCCCGGCAGGGGCTCTACCCGTAAAAAGCGAATCGTAACGCCCTGTTACAAGCAGGGCGTTACGACACCCTTAGCGGCGCCCGCGGCCCCGACCGCCCCGTGGCCCCCGCTTGGCGGCGCGGCGCTGGGCCCGGCGCTGGCGGTTGCCCTTGCGGCCGCCGCGCGAGGGCTTCTTGGGCAGCTTCTTGGTGGGCTTGCGGGTGGGGGCACCCGGGGCCTTGGCCCCCGGCACCACGCCGGTGTTGCCCACCGCCGCCGAGCCGGGCTTGCCGGGCGCCTTGTCGCCGGCGAGGCCGCGCTGGTCGGCGGTGGTGTTGACCGCCGGGCCGCCAAACTCGATGTCGCGGTCGGAGAGGTACTGGCCCCAGCTCTCGTTCTTCACGTCGTAGAAGTTGCCGTCGGCCCCCTGCAGGGCCCACTGGTTGTTCTCCTGCAGGGCGAAGACGCCGGCCGAGACGTCTTTGCTGCGATCGGCGTGGGCGGCGTCCCACTCGGCGGCGTCCTCGGTCATCGTGGCCGGGGTCTTGCCGTCGTAGTGGAAGTGATCCTCGCCGCCCAGCACGTCCACCTTGCTGATCAGCCACTCGCCGCCAGCATTGGGCTCGGTGTCGAGGCAGATCTTGGTGCCGTCGGGCAGGATGAAGGTCGAGTCCTCGCCAAAGTGCCAGTCGTCCTTGCCGTCGCCGCCCTCGTCGACATGCGGGTCGCCGTGGATGTGGGTGACCACCTTGCCGTCCTGATCGTAGATGTAGACGGTGGTGTCCTTCATCTCCACGGTGTAGCCGCCGTGGCTGATCACGATCTCGCTGCCCTCCATACGGGCGAAGGGCGGCCGCCAGGAGGGGCGCACGAGGCAGCCCGGCCGGTGCTCGGGCTGCTGCATGCCCTTCATCCAGGGCGGGGTGAGCTGGTTGGCGATGCGGCGCTCCACCGAGCTGTGCACGTAGACGTGGGCGTCGATGATGACGGCGAGGCTGTTGTAGGTGCCGGCGATGGCCTGGGCCGCCGCGTCGACATGAACGGTCATGCCGCTCACATCATGGCTGAGCACCGCCTTCACCGCGGCGCTGGCCCGCAGCTGATCGCCCACCGCCACCGAGGCCTTGATCTCGGCGGTGACGGTGTTCCAGGGGTGGGCCGGGCCCATGTTGCCGATCTGGCCGGCCGCCGGCAGGCGGGGGTTCTCGGCGATGGCGTTCTTGCCCATGTCGGTGGCGGCCAGCGCCTTTTGATCGAAGGGCTTCTCGGTGTGGCCGGTGCGGCCCTGCCCGGCCTTCAGGTCGCGGTCATCCGCCACCTTGATCTGCTTCCAGTTGAGGCCCTCGGCGGGCTTTTGCTTGTTGGAGCCCACCGACTTGGTGTTGAGGTAGCCATCCCAGCTCTGGTCGGCGACATCGTAGAACTTGCCGTCGCTCTCCAGCTTGGCCCACTCGTTCTTGGCGCCCAGCGCGAAGACCCCGGCGCTGCTGTCGCTGGCGGCGTCGGCGTGCTCGAGGTCCCACTTCTCGGCGTCGAAGGTCTTGCCGGCCTTGTCGCCGCTGCCGTAGTGGAAGCGGTCTTTGCCGCCGAGGATGTCGACCCCGCCGATGAAGAAGACCCCCGGCGAGGTCTCCACGGTGTCGAGGCAGATCTTGGTGCCATCGGGCAGGATGAAGGTCGAGTCGTTGCCAAAGTGCCACTCGTCCTTGCCGTCACCGTTCTCGTCAACGTGGGGGTCGCCCCAGATCTTGACGATCACGCCGCCATCCTCATCGTACATGATGAGGGTGGTGTCCTTCATCTCGATCGTGTAGCCGCCCTCGGTCATCACGATCTCGGAGCCCTCGATCTGGGCGAAGGGGGGCCGCCAGTCGATGTCGATGACCTCGCCCTCCACCGGGCCGGTCTGGTAGATCTCTGGCGGGTAGAGGGTGTCGATGATCTGCTCTTCCACATCGCGGTGGATGAAGACATCGATGCCGATGATCACGACCTCGGCGTTGTAGGTGCTGGCCACCACCCAGGAGTCGCGGTCGATGTGGATGTCGGCCTGCTCGGGCAGGGTGGTGCCCACCACCTCTTCGATCAGCACGGTGGCTTCGTCGGTCTTGGCCTCCACCCCGCTGCTCTCGATGTAGGTGGTGACATCTTCGATCTGCTGGGTGGGCCCCTTGTCGTTGATCTCGGTGGCGGCAGGCAGATCGGTCTTGGCCTCGACCACCTCGGGGGCCAGATCGATGGCCTTGTCTTCGACCGTCGCGGTCGGCGCCGCGGCGACGTCGACATCGACCGCCTCGGTCTTGGGCGCGATGTCGTTGAGCGTCTCGACCCCTTCGGCGATGTCGGCGATCACCTCGACGTCGGCGCCGATGTCGACGCCCGCGGTGTCGGTGAGGCTGTCGGGCTTGCCGGTGACGATGGCCTCGTCTTTGTCGATGGTGGCGCTTAGACCGCCGGCGTCGATGTCGACCGAGAGCTCTTCGGGGCCGACCACGCCGGCTTCGAGGTCTTCGGCCTTGTCGAGGGTGCCGGCCTCGATCGCCAGCGCGCCCGGGTCTTCGATCATGTCGGCGAGGTCGGCCGCGTTGGTGGCGACCACCTCGGTCTGCCCCTGCGCCCCGCTGTTGAGCGTGACGTCGGCGTCTTCGATCTTCTCGCCGGGGCCCACCGAATTGGGCCCGCGGGCCGCCCGGCCCCGCCCCGGCGTCCAGCCCACCGGGCCCGCTTGACCCGGCACCCCGATGCGGCTGCCCGGCAGGCGACCGGCCCCGGGCGTCCAGCCCACCGGCCCGGCCTGACCCGGCACCCCGATGCCCGCCTGGGCCGGCGCCG
>JBEIQK010000277.1:0-7584 GCA_040376505.1 Alphaproteobacteria bacterium
CGGGCGCCGCCTCTCCGACGCCCCCACCCGCCTGCCCGACGAGGCCCCCGCGCAGCCGCACCTCCGCGAAGAGGCCCCCGCCGCCGCCCTCCCCCGCCGCGCCGTCCAGGCCGCGCCCACCACCGCCCGCCCGGTGCTCCTGCGCCGGGCCCCCAAGGCCCGCACCGAGGCCGCCCCCGCGCCCAACGATGCCGCGTGGGAGCAATTTGTCGCCAGCGGCATGGTCAAGAAGCCGAACCCCGAAGACCCGCCGCCCACGCCCGCCACCCCTGCCCGCCAGCGCTGGAAGGCCCTGCACCCCGGCGTCGCCGCCACGCCGTCTCCGGCCCCCAAGCCCAAGGCCGCCCCGGCTACCCGGGGGGCCACCACCGAAGACGAGCTGCTGGCCATGCTCCGCGGCCTCGCCCGCCGCGATCCCGAGGCCCGACGCCTGCTCGCCGACGTGCGGCGGGAGGTCGACGCCATCGAAGCCCTTGAACGCAAGAGGCGACTGTCATGAGCCCCCTGCTGCTGCTCTGCGCGAGCGCCCCCGCCCTGCTCGCCGCCGAGCTGCCAGATGCCCTCCGCCGCGAGGAGGCCCCGCCGCAAAAGCCGGCGCACTGGGCCTTCGTGCTCTTCGAAGACCCCGCCGACAGCGAAGACTGCCCGCCCGAGGCCGCCCTGCGCGGCGCCTGCATCGAGGAAGTGCGCTTCGCCACCCTCGACGCCGAGGACCGCAGTCTGGCCACCGCCCGGGGCCGCGCCAACCTTTCCCGCCTTCAAGAGCGGCTCTGGGTCGATCTCGCCTACCGCTGGGCCCGCGAAGACGACGTGCTGGCCAGCACGATCATCGCCACCGGCGTCCAGACCCTGCCGAGCCCGGCCGACACCTGGGACCGCTGGAAGGGCCGGGCCGCCTACGACGCCCTGGCCGACAAGTCAGCCTTCCTGGGCCCCGAGGCCTGGATCGGCATGATGGGCGAGGGCGACCCGGCCTTCCCGATCCTGCGCTACCGCGTCAGCCAGGGCGAGCAGCGGCCGCCGATGTCGGTCCTCGCCGGCCGCTTCGCCCTGCGCTTGGGGGCCGGCGGCCAGCCCTTCGACTTCGAGCTGATGGACGCCGATCCGATCGACTCCAAGCCCTTCTTGGAGCAGATGTACCCCTACCAGACCCACAGCCAGACCGAGGCCCCCCACCCGCTCGGCTTCTTCGACCTGCCCAATGGCGAAGGCCGGGCCCAGCCCGTGCCGGCCCTGCAGCTCCCCGTCGACAGCTACGAGGCGGTCACCCGGGCCGCCGAGCTGCGCTTTCGCCAGTTCAGCACGCAGCTCTCGGTGCAGATCGCCCAGTACGCCCTCGTGGACTACACGGTCAACCACATGCGCGTAATGGCCGCGCTCACCGCGATGATCTACCCGCCGGGATGGGGGGCGGCCGGCCTCAACGGCGGCCGCGGCCTCGTCGCCGCCTCGCTCGGCGAGACCGACCTCGTGGCCGATCAGGCCACCCGCCTCGAAGGCCCGGCCTACGCGCTGCGCGACGGCTTCGCCCTCAACGTAGCGGCCATCCCCTACCCCATCGTCGCCGAGTGGGTGACCGAGCGCCTCGCCAGCCACCCTCCCACCCAGGACCGGCGCCGCGCCATCGCCGCCCACCTCCGCCAGGACCTCGACGGCCTGCTGCGCCCGGAGAGCCTCGCCCCCGAGATGCTCGATCCCCGCGGCCTCGCCGCCTGGCTGGCCGCCAGCGCCAACCCCGGCGCCGACCTCGACCTCCTCCAGGACACCGCCTTGCGGCTCGTTCTCGAGGCCCAGCTCGCCGACGCCACCGGCGAAGAGGCCCTGGCCGCCGCCGAGACCGACCTGCTCCTGCGCCAGGTGTGGCAGGCCAGCGCCGGCGCCTTCGATGCCTCCGAAGGGGTGCGCCTGCCGCCGGTCGCCGTCACCGCCGCCGTCACCGGGCACTGGTCGGCGGTGCTGTCCCGTCACGGCGTCGCCCCGCAGCCGATCGCCCAGGGCCTCGGCGCCATCGATCCCAGCGCCATCTGCACCACCCAGGACGGCGTGGCGGCCCTGGAAGAGCCCAGCATCGGCGCCGTGCGCCTCGACCTGCTGGTGATCGCCCCCGACAAGGCCCAGGCCACCGCCGCCGAGACCCTCTGGGCCGCCCGCGATCAGCTCCCCTTCGTGGCCCTCGACCGCCCCAGCTACAACCCGCCCGAGGTGACCCGCCTCGTCGGCCTGCCCGGCGGCGAGCGGGCGATCTACCGCATTCGCTGGCAGATCTGGAGCGGCTGGCACCTGCTGTGGACCCCCGAAGACGTCGCCGGCGCCCCGCCCCGCCTCGGCCTGCGCACCGCCGCGATCTGCGCCGACACGGTGCTGGCGCCGCCCACCCTCGTGCCGACCCTGCTGCGCGCGGCCCTGCTCGACGGTGAGCTGCGCGGCGTGGAGCCCGTGCCCCTCTTTGGCGCGCCCAAGGAGGCCACCGCCAGCCCCGACCCGGCCGAGGTCCGCTACCTGCAAGACCGCCTGCTCGCCCCCTTCGCCGCCCGCGCGAAGAAGCAGGGCGATCTGGTCGCCGTGGTGGGCGATCTCGGCCCCGGGCGCCGCGGGCCGCCCACCCTGCAGCTCATCCCCCGCAGCCCCTACGCCCGCCACCGCCGCGGCTTCGCCGAGTCGGCCGCCCGCACCGCGCTGTGGGCCCGCGCCTTTGGGCCCGACACACCCCCCGCCAGCTCGACCCTGGTCTTTCCAGCCTGGCGCCCCGGCGAGGCCGTGAACACCCAAAGCGCCCATCCGCGCTGGTTTCGCAACCGGGTGGCCAACGTCAACTTCACCAGCGGCCTGGGGGCCTTTCCCTACCGCGACGCCGTCTACGCCTGCAACACCGCCATCTCCTCGCCCTCCTATGTGGCCGACTGCGCGGTCGACCCGAACCCCAACCAGACCCGCACCGAAGGCCTCGCCCTCGACGTGGCGGCCCTGACCACCTGGTGGTTCTGGGACCACCCCCGCCTCGGCCTCGACGGCGGGCTGCAGATCGCCCTGGAGGCCAGCCACCCGGGCCAGCCCTACCGCGCCGAGGCCGCCCCCGTCTGGGCCGAAGAGGGGCCGGACTTCAGCTTCCTCTACCGGCCCACCGGCGGCCTCGTCGGCGGCCTGCGCTACGCCCCGGTGGCCTGGCCCCTGCGCACCCCCCGCGGCCTGCTGCTCTGGGGCGCCGAGCAGAAAGACGGCTCCAGCCGCCTGCGCCGCCCCGAGGTGGGCCTGCGCGGCGCCTTCCTGATCGGCCCTGGCTTCAACGGCGCCGAGGGCACCGCGAGTGTGGAGCTGTGGGCCGCGCTGTCGGCCCGCTCCACCCGCTCGCCCTACGCGCACCTCACGCCCTACAACCCGCGGCAGATGTACGGCTTCTTCATCCGCCCCTCCTTCACCTTTCCCTTCGCCGATCCCGCCGACTCCGCCGAGCGCTATGTCCTGCAACGCAGCCAGCAGCTCCTGATCGGCGTTCGCGGCCACTGGGACATCCAGGGCAAGCTGCCCGAGGCGCCGAAGGCCGAATGAGCGACCCCTCCCTGTCTGCAGTCCTGGTCAACACCCGGGCCACCGTCGCCGCCGCCCAGGAGGCCTTCGCCGCCTGGGCCCTCTCCGCCGTGCAGGCCGCCGGTGTGCCCGATGCGACCGTGGTGATCGGCGGTGGCGGGCCCACAACGGGCGTGGTGGTGCGCCTGAGCCCCCTGCGCATCGGCACCCCCGGCCGCTCCCTCGATGGCGGCGGCACCCCGCTGATCAGCCCGCCCGACGGCGGCCGCGACGCGCCCCGGGGCATGCCGCCGATCTGGGGCGAGCTGGCGCGCTCGGTGCAGGGCCTCGTCGACGAGCTGATGCCGCGGCTCGACCCCCGCACCCAGCGCCCCGCCCTACCGCCCCGCATCGAGGAGCTGGCCGCACCCCTGCGCGACTGGTACGCCGCCGCCCCCAGCCTGTGGCGGGCCGAGCTGGAGCCCGGGGTGCTGCGCGCCCGCCCGCCGACCCTCTCCTGGGCCTCGGGCACCACCCTGCGCGCGGACTACCTGCTCAACCTCACGGCCCCGGGCCCCGAGGTGATCCCCCTGATGAGCGTGCTGGCGGCCAGCCTCATCAAGGAGTCCGGCGTGGACGTGCCGAGCGAGCCCCTGCCCATCGACGGGCCGCTGGTCTCCTTCCTCGACGCCCTCGGCGCCGCATCCCCCGGGGAGGCCGCCCAGCGCCTCGCCACGCAGCTCAAAGAGGCCCTGGGCCCCCAAACCCAACGGGCCGCCCTCGGCTTCGCCTCGGACCTCTCGCCCAATGAGATCGCCCGGGTGATGCAGCAGTACGGCGCCACCGCCTTTCCCTACCTGACACCGGCCCTGCAGATCAGCGCCGGCCCCCAGCTCCACTTCACGCCAGCGGCCTTTCCCAACATGGGCTCGCGGCCCCGCCGCCCGGGGGACCCGGCATGAGCCAGATCATCACCGCCACCGAGGCCCAGGCCCTGCCCGGCCGCGTGAGCCTGGGGCTCGACGCCGGAGAGTCCGTGGTGGTGGCCCTCACCGACGAGGACCCCTCCCCCAACGAAAACCTGCGCCAGACCCTGCTGCGCCCCGAGGCCGCCCTGCTGCCGGCCGGCTGCAGCCCCCTCTTCGCCGCCGAGCTGGTGGAGAGCGGCCGCTACCCGGTGCTGCGGGTGCGGCGGGTGGGCCGCCACCCGGTAGACCTGCTGCGCCCCGAAGGCCGCCTGCGCCTGACCCAGAACACCGAGCTGCGCTCGGGCGCCCGCCTGGAGGTGATGGCGCCGGGCCGACGCCCGGTCAGCCTCGGCCTGCTCTTCGCCGCCCAAGGCAGCGCCGGCGCCCGCTCGGCGGCAGGGGGCGGCGGCTCGCGGGCCTCGGCGGCGATGGCGGCCCAGACCACACTGCTGTGGCTGGTGCCCACCATCGCCGCGCTGATCCGCGACCCCCTCGACGATCTGTTCGACGGCGCGATGGAGTGGGTGGCGAAGAGCGGCATCTCGCCGCGCACCTTCTCGTTTCTGATTTTCGGCTTCTTCAGCCTGATGGCCACCGGCGCCTTCGGCGTGCTGCAGTACTTCGAGGCCGAAGAGGCCAAGGCCGAGCTGGCCCAAAGCCAGGACGCCCTGGCCGCCGCCCAGGCCAGCAAGTCCGCCGCGCTGGTGGCCGAGGCCCAGTGCCTCGTCGACCGCCGCGCCCTGGCCGACCAGTTGGGCGCCCAGGATGCGGCCGACCGCGCCGCCATCGAGCTGGCGCTGGCCAGCACCGCCGCCCGGGCCCTGGCCGTGGAGCGCGGCGGCGCCGCCTACAGCGACCCGGCGATCAGCCGCCCCGACGCCGAGGCCACCGAGCTCGACGCCCGCGCCATCCAGCCCCGCCTCGCCGCCACCCGGCCCGGCGTGGCCGCCGCCGCCCGCTGCGCCGAGCCCCAGGAGGCCCTCGGCCAGGACCTGCCCCCCTTCGTGCTGCACTTCCACCCCGACCCCACCCTGTGGTGCCCGATCGGCTACCGCGCCGTGGCCGGGGCCACCGAATTGCGCGGCAGTTGGGGCCTCTCCGACCGGGTCTCCGCTGAGTTGGGCGCCAGCAGCGGGCTCAACGCCGACGCCGCCCTGGCGACCGTGGAGGGCTTTGACCCCCGCGACGTCGACCGCCTCTCGGCCAACCTGCTCGCCGCCGGCCTACGCGCCGTGCGGGCCACCCTGCTCGCCCCCGAGCGCGGCCGGCGGCCGGTGATGGCGCCGGCCGAGACCAACCTGTGGGCCCTGGCCCTCTTTGGCGCGGCCAACCGCCTGCCCAAGGCCGCCCCCGGCTCCGACGAAGCGCCGCTCGCCGCCTGCGTCGCCGCGGTGATCGACCAGTTGGGCGCCAGCCAGACCACCGCCGGCCCTGCCGAGCCGATCCTGCCGCCCCTGGCGCGGGTGGCCCGCGGCGAGGTGGTGATCCCCGCCGCCCCCACCGCCGCCTGCCCCTGGCCCGAAGGCAGCGTCGCCGCCGGTGCCCCCGCCGCCCTCACCGCCGCCACCCGCGCCGCCGCCGCCGCCCCCGCGCCCGCCCCTCTGGAGGAGTGACCATGGCCAAGCTCGTCTCCGCCACCGCCGCCTGCAGCTGCACGATGGGCAGCGCGCCCGGCGTGTTGAACGCCCTGCCGCTGGTGCCCACCGCCGAGAAGTTCCCCCTGCTCACGGTGATGGACAAGGCGCCAGTGCTCAACATCACGCCCTTCGGCACCTGCAATGTCTCGGTGCCGCCGATCCCCTGCGTGCCCGCCGCCGCCGGCCCCTGGAGCCCCGGCGCCACCAAGGTCAAGATCAAGGGCAAGGCCGCCCTCCTCGACAACGCCAAGCTGACCTGCTCGCTCGGCGGCTCGATCTCGATCTCCAACTCCGGCCAGAAGGTCGTCAACGGGAAGTGACATGGCACGCCCTCAAATCCCCGCCGCCCGCATCGAAGAGTTCTGGCGCTGGCTCCAAGAGAACAGCGGCGGCCAGGCCGAGCACCAGCGCCTGCTCGAGCTGTGGCTCTACGCCGCAGACCCTGGCCGGCTCCGCAGCCCGATGGAGCTCAACCGCAGCTCCGACGCGGTCACCTTCCTCCGCCAGACCCCGGCCAGGTGCGAGGACCGCCTCCGCACCCGCCTCGCACCCGTGGTCACGCGGATGCTGCACCGCAGCTCGAAGGGCGACGCCCGCGACGAAGACGAGACGGCCCTCACCCTCACCCAGCGCAACGAGCTGCGCGCCGCCCTCGACCCGATCATCGACGAACTGTTCACCGCCCATGTGAAGGACCGCCCCCTCAGCCCCGCCGAGCAGTCGGCCCGGGCGATGGGCGAGGAGCGCAAGCTCCAGGCCGTGCGGGTCAAGATCGCCGAACAGCGCCGCCGCCAGAAGGGCCTCTTCCTCACGGCCACGGCCGGCACCTTCTGGGCCACCACCAAGGCCGTCGACGGCAAGGCGATCATGCTGCTCTCGTCGAGCCCGACGACGAGCCCCAGCCCCAACCTCATCTCGATGTGCGCCGGCGAAGACGACAATGACGACGCCGGCGAGGCCCGCGGCACCTGGCAGCGACACGAAGGCGCGCTCTTCGCCAAGGTGACCAGCGGCGACCCCCAGGCCCTGGCCCTGGCCAGCAAGGAATTGGGCTTTGCGCAGCTCGACAAGCCGCCGCCCACCACGGTCATCGACCCCTACATCATCGACCGCGTCCGCCTCAACCGCCAGAGCGCCCAAGCCACCACCAACACCGGCGAGGGCTACTTCTGGTGGGTGCCCCGGGGCCTGCTGCCCCAGGAGGAGCCGGCGCTGCTCTTCAGCACCCAGAAGAACGCGGAATTCGACCGTCTGTGTCTGTCCCACCCGCACCTGCGCGGAAAGTTCTCCTGGGACCGCGTTGACCGCAAGGTCTTCTTTCGCCTGCACCACGATCCCGGCAGCGGGGCCGGCCTCGCCCGCGACCTGATCCTCCACCTGCGTGGCGCCGCCCTCTTCAACCGCGCGCCCCTGACCCTGCTGGCCCCCAAGGCACCCTTCCCCAAGAAGGCCGCCGACGAGCGAGCCGCGACGGA
>JBEIQK010000672.1:0-3711 GCA_040376505.1 Alphaproteobacteria bacterium
CTGCGGCGCACCTCGGGGTCGAGGTCGTCGGTGCGGGCCTTGAGCAAGGGGATGGCCTCTTTGGCGCGCAGGTCTTCGAGGGCCCGGCAGGCCTCGGCGCGCACGGCCGGATCGTGATCGTCCAGCGCGTCGATCACCATCGGAATCGCGGCCGGCTCCTCGGAGAAGCCCATCAGCTGGATGGCGTAGAAGCGCAGGAGCGGCTCGCGGGGGTTGTCGCGGTAGAGGTCGGCCAGATCGGGCAGGGCCTCGCCGCGATCGAAGAGCACGGCGTCGAAGGCCGCGTCGGCCCGGCGCGGATCGGGATCGAGCAGGGCGTTGAACAGGTCGGCGTAGCGGGGTCGCATCCGCACTCCACGGGGCAGGGGCACCCCCGTAACCAGCGGGGGGAGATAGGGGGCCTGCCTCTCGGCGGCGAGGTGAACCTGTGCGCGTGATGTTGAGCAATGACGATGGGATTGAGGCGCCTGGCCTGCACGCCCTCGAAGACCTCTTTGGGCCCCGGGCCAGCGTGGTGGTGGTGGCGCCCCACAGCGAGCAGAGCGCCAAGAGCCACGCGCTCACCATGTGGGAGCCCCTGCGGGCCCACCGCCGCGGCCCCCATCGCTACGCGGTGACAGGCACGCCGGCCGACTGCGCCTACATCGGGCTGCACAAGCTCTGCGATCCGCGCCCCGACGTCGTCATTTCGGGGGTCAACCGCGGCAGCAACATCGGCGACGACGTGCACTACTCGGGCACGGTGGCGGCGGCGATGGAGGCGGCCCTGATCGGCGTGCCGGCGCTGGCGGTGAGCCTGGGTCTGTTGCGCGACGTGGCCGATCGCCAGCACCACTGGGCCACCGCCGCGGCGATCGCGCTGGATGTCGTTCAGCGGATGCTCGCCGATCCGCTCGACAAGCACTGCTTTTTGAACCTCAACGTGCCGGATCTGCCCCTCGAAGAGGTGCGCGGGATCAAGATCTGTCGCATGGGCCGGCAGAGCTACCACCCCTTGGTGGACGAGAAGCGCGATCCCCGCGGCAAGCCCTACTACTGGATCGGCGGCGACCACAAAGGCTGGAGCGAGGACGAAGAGAGCGATGGCTGCTGGTTTGGCCGCGGCTACGCCACCCTCACGCCCCTGCAGCCCGACCTTACGGCGGAGCGTCAGCTCGACCGGTTACGCGGCTGGGGCCTCAGCCTGGAGCGCCCATGAGCCCGCTGTCTGACCGTCTCTCCGCCGTGATTCGCGATGTCCCCGACTTCCCCAAGCCCGGCATCCTCTTCAAGGACATCACCCCCATCCTGGCCGACCCCCGCCTGCTGCGCGAGACCATCAACCACTTCGCCGACCGCTTCACCGGCGAGAAGATCGATGTGGTGGTGGGCATGGAGTCGCGCGGCTTCCTCTTTGGCGCGCCGCTGGCGATGGAGCTGGGCGCCGCCTTCGCGCCGGCCCGCAAGCCGGGCAAGCTGCCCTACAAGAGCATCGGCGTGGACTACGCCCTGGAGTACGGCACCGCGCGGCTGGAGATGCACATCGACGCCGTGACGCCGGGCCAGCGCGTGCTGGTGGTCGACGACCTGCTGGCGACCGGCGGCACCGCCGCGGCCACCAACTCCCTCATTCGGCAGTTGGGCGGGGTGGTGGTCGCTGACCTCTTCGTGGTGGAGCTGACCTTCCTGCCCGGCCGCGAGGCCCTCGGCGACGTGCCGGTCTACTCCATCGTCCAGTTTGGTTAGGATTCCGCAAAGGGGGGGAGGGGGCGCCGGTGTGGCGCTACCATAGCGGCGGCCCCTCGTGTGGTTTGGCAGGCATGCGGGTTCGGCCGAGGTGAAATGACCGTCCCGCGTGTGCTTTCGCTGCGCGCCTGTGAAGTGGATCGCCAACGAAGGTTGGTGATTCGCAATGGCGTGACCACCCCCCTGACGCCCAAAGAAGCGGAGCTGCTGGATTACCTCTTGGCCCGCGCGCCAGAGGTGGTGCACCGCGACGAGCTGCTGCGCAGCGTGTGGGAGTACTCGGCCACCGTCACCAGCCGCACCCTCGACACGACGGTCTACACCCTGCGCGCCAAGATCGAGGCCCAACCCGCGGACCCCGAGCACATCCTCACGGTGCGCGGCGTTGGCTATCAGCTCGTCATCGACCCCATCGGCGCGATGCCCAGCCTGTCGCCGATGGTGGGCGAGGCCGACCGCTTCGTCGGACGCTCGGCCGAGCTGGCCCAACTGGAGTCCGTGGTCAGCCGCGGCGCCCGGCTGATCACCCTGGTTGGCACCGCGGGGGCCGGCAAGACCCGCCTCGCCCGACGCTTCGCCGCCACCCGGCAGAGCATCTTTCCGGGCGGGGTCTGGTTCTGCGACCTGTCGGAGGCCCGCAGCCGCGCCGAGCTGATCGCGGTGGTGGCCCACGCGCTCGGCGTGCCCCTTCAGGCCAGCGACGCCCAGGAGGCCCTGCCCCGGGCGATCGAGGCCCGCGGGCGCGCGCTGCTGATCCTCGACAATTTCGAGCACCTCGTCGCCATGTGCGCCTCGGCCATCGGCCAGTGGGTCAGCCGCGCGCCGAGCGCCACCTTCCTGCTCACCAGCCGCCAGAGCGTGCGGCTGTCCGGCGAACACCTCGTCCTGGTGGGCCCCCTCGGCGTGCCGGCCGAAGGCGAGCGCGAGCGGCGGCTGATCGGCGAGGCCGAGGCGGTGCGCCTCTTCGTCGATCGGGCCAGCGCCGTGGACTCCGACTTTGCGCTCACCGAGCGCAACGCCGGCGACATTGCCCAGATCGTGCGCATCCTCGAAGGCCTGCCCCTGTCGGTGGAGCTGGCGGCGGCCCGGGTGCGCCTGCTCAGCCCCGCGGCCATCCTGGCGCGGCTGGATCGGCGCTTTGAGCTGCTTGGTGGAGCCAACCGGGCCGAGGCCGGCGGGCGCCAGGCCACCCTTTGGGATGCCATCGACGTCTCCTGGCAGCTCCTGGAGCCCTGGGAGCAGGCCGCCCTGCTGCTCACCACCGTCTTTCGAGGTGGCTTCGATCTGGAGGCCGCCGAGGCGGTGCTCTCCGCCACCCTGCCGGCGCCGGGCGGCGCGCCGATCGACGCGGTGCAGGCGCTGGTTGACAAGAGCCTGATCCGCTCTGCCCGCCTCTCCACCGGCGAGGTGCGGCTCTTTCACTACGAGTCGGTGCGCGAGTTCGCCCTGGAGAAGCGGCGGTCGGGCGGCTGCAGCTCGGGATGGAGCAGCGCCGAGCTGGCCCACGAGCTGGCCGGGGCCGAGCGTCGCCACTGGCGCTGGTTCGCCCGCTGCGGCAGCGACGAGCGCGTCGATGATCTGCACCGCAGCGGCGGCGGCGCGGTGCTTCGCGGGCTGCTGCGCGACCTGCCCAATGTCGAGCTGGCCTTCGAGCGGGCCACCGAGGCCCGCGACGCCGACGCCACCTTCGCGCTGGCGCGCATCCTCTCGTACATCTACTCGCTGCGCGGCCCCATCGCCCAGGGCTGTCGGGCGATGGGCCGGGCCCTCGGGGTAGACCTGCCGGCCCCGGCCAAGGGTGCGGTGCTGGTGATGCTCTCGCACATGCGCCGCCTCGCCGGGCAGCCGGAGCTGGCCCGCCCGGCCTTGCTCGAAGCCGACGCCATCGCCCAGGCCCAAGGCGACTTGCGCCTCGCTGGCTCGGTCAAGCTGCACCTGGGCTGGCTCTGGTACCAGACCGGCTTTCCGGCCCTGGCGGCGCCCACC
>JBEIQK010000337.1:0-6631 GCA_040376505.1 Alphaproteobacteria bacterium
GAGGAGCTCGGCGGGGCCAGCGTCGGTGAGGAGCAGGGTCATGGGGTCTCGCGGAGGGTCAGCAGGCGGCCGTCGGCGAGGCCGACCAGCAGCGCGCCCGGCAACAGGGTGGGGCTGGCCTCGATGGGCAGGCTCAGCTCGAGGGTCCAGATGAGGCCGCCGTCGTCCTTGTCGAGGCGATGCAGGCGGCCATCGAGATCGCCCACATACAGCCCCGTGCGGCTGGCGGTGGGTCGGCTGGTGATTGCGCTGCCCACCGCGGCGGTCCAGCGCTGCTGGCCGGTGCTGAGGTCGAGGGCGACGATCTCGCCGCCCTTGACCGGCACATAGAGGGCCTCGCCCAGGGTGGGCGGGGTGAGGGGGGTCTGCACCAGGGGGCTCGTCCAGCGCAGCGCGCCATCGACCGCCGAGAAGGCGCTGACCCCGCCGCCGCCGCGATCTTGCCAGGCCACCACCACCCGATCGCCGTCGGTCACCGGGTGGCCCACCGGCTTGCCGGGGACGGTCGCTTGCCACTCCAACCCCTTGTGGGTGAGCGCCGAAAGACGGCCGTCGACCGTGGAGACATAGGCGCGGCGCCCATCGCTGCAGAGCCCCCCCGCGGTTTTGTCGGAGAGGGCTACGCTCCAGCCGGTCTGCCCCTGCACCGTGCCGGCGCGGTCGGCCCAAGCCAGCTCGTCGTTGAGGCGCACCGGGCCGCCCTCGGCGCCGCCTGCGCCCCCGGAAAAGGAGGCTTTCAGGGCTCCCTGACCCAGGCTGTAGAGCGAGACGCCGCCCCCCTCCTCGGCGACGGCGAGGCCGTCCTCGGTGACCAGGGGCGGCCCGGCCAGGCGGGCCTGGCGCGACCAGCGCTCCTGGCCGTCGGCGCCGATCACGCGCAGTCGGTTGGGGCTCACCAGGGCGAAGCCGTCGCGCAGCACCACCGGGGGCATGTCGATCGGCCCTTCGCCCCGGCTCTCGGCCACCACGGTGGGCAGGCGCGTGGGGCCGTCGTGGGGGCTGGCGCCGCGCTGATCGGAGGGATCGCCGGCCTCCAGGCGGGCCTCGGCGGGCACGAAGGCGGCCTCGGTGGCGGGCGCGGGCACGGCCACGCGCCGCGTTGGGGCCGGCGCGCAGGCGAGGGCGAAGAGCAGGAGGGTTGACACGGGTTCCACCTCGGAGGCCCCGCCTTGTATCCGCCCTGTCAGAAGCGCCGCAGGGGGCGTGCATGTCGGCGGCCAACGTGATCCAATGGGCCCATGCGCACCCTCCCTGCTCTCCGCTCTTCGCTCGGCCGTCTGCTCCCTGCCTTCGGCCTGCTGCTGGCTGCCTCACCGGCTGCGATCGCCGTCGACCCGGCCAAGATCCCCGATCACGCGCTCTACGCCGACGATCGCGCCCAGATCCAGGCCCCGGGCGCGGTCTCCTTCGCGGTGATGGGCAACCTGCGTGGCACCATCCCCGGCGCCGATCAGCGCGATGGCAAGCACTTTCACGGCGGCAAGGTCGCCGACGCCATCGTCAGCGACATCCACAGCGCGGTGCAAGTGCCGGGCGGGCCGGCCTTCCTGGTGACGATGGGCGACATGGTGCGCGCCGGCGGCGTGATCGCCGAGTGGGAGGCGCTGGACAAGACGCTGGCCCCCTTGCTGGAAGGGGCCTCGCCGGCCCCCAAGCCGGGCATGCGCATCCCCAGCGTGCCAGTGGTCGGCGAGCTGGAGGCCGCCCGCGACAAGCGGTACACGGGGGTCGAGGGCTTCTGGCCCGGGGCGGGCGCCACCATCGGCTACAACCGCGTCGCCAGCTGGTCGGCCTTCGATGTCACCACCCTTGGCGAGACCTGGCGCTTCGTGGTGCTCGACAGCGGCAAGAAGCGCCTGGGCAGCCGGTGGATCGAGCAGATGAGCTGGATCCCCCAGGCGGTGAAGGGCGACTACAAGGGCCTCATCCTCTTTCTGCACGAAGGCGAGGTGGACCTCGGCGGAAAGGAGCTGGGGATGAACCCTGACAACGGCCCCCACGAGCTTGTCGAAGCGGTCGAGGCGGCCACCCAGGATCTCAAGCTCCTGGCCGTCTTCTCGGCGGGCTCGGGCAGCAGCTCGGCGGTGTTGCCCGACGGCCCCTTCGGCGCCCTGCACATGACCGCGGGCGGCGGCGGCGGCCCGGCCGAGGATCTCAAGCGCTGGGGCGATGGGGTCCCGAGCGGCCGCAAGGGCGATCTCGTGCTGGAGCCCCTCTTCGACCTCGCCCTGATGGACGCCCTCGACTTCTACGCCCGCGGCGGCGCCGTGCCCGAGGTCGCCCTGGATGAGGCCAAGGCCCGCGGCACCTACACGGGCTTCACCGGCGTCTACAACGCGCAGCACTTCCCCACCTTTGGCTGGTGGAAGGTGAGCGTGGCGGGGCCCTACCTGCAGGTGGCCTTCCGCCTGCACCTGCTCGACGGCAGCTTTGTCGACGCCTACAGCGCGGTCTACAGCGAGAAGGATGGCTGGAAGGGGTCGAAGGGTACGATCAGGCCCTAGGCGCTTTTTGCGCCCATGTGACAGCCTGTTGCGCAAATCGGGCGAAAGGCTTTAGGGTGGTCTGCCGCGTTCCGATTGCGCAGGTTGACACCTGGGAGGCGACCCATGTCTCAACTTCGTTTGCGAGGCACCGCTGGCGCCATCCTCGGCGTCGAGCGGCCCCTCACCGACATGCTCATCATCGGGCGCAGCCCCGAGGCTGATCTCTGCATCGATCACCCCACGGTCTGCGCTCAACATGCGGTGGTGGTGCGGGTGGGGCAGAGCGTGATCGTCTCGGCCCTGGCGGCCACCGGCCAGGTGCTGGTGAACGAGCGCGAAGCGCGGCGGAGCTTCCTGCAGCCGGGCGATCGGGTGCGGGTGGGGTCGGTGGAGCTCACCCTGATGGGCCCGGGCCACCACTCCTTCGTCGAAGACGACGATGAGACCGAAGAGTTCGCCGTGGCCGAGGCCGAGCTGGTCAAGCGCATCGACCTGGGCCGCCCGCCGGCCTTCCACCCGCGCGCCGCCGAGCTGCTCTTTCAGCTCACGCAGATCCTGAGCCGCCCCCTCGACGAGAAGCCCCTGATCGAGGCCGTGCTCGATCTCTGCCTCGCCGGCCTGCGCTCTGACAACGCTGCGATGGGCCTCGTCGACGAACAGGGGGGCGTCACCGAGGTCGCCAGCCGCAGCCGGCAGACCGGCCGCCTGCCGCCCCCCTGCGGCCGGCTGAGCCGCTCGCTCTGCGCCCAACTCGTGTCGGCGCAGGTGGGCCTTGTGGTGCGCGATCTCTGGGTGGACGAGCGCTTCAGCGCCGCCGACTCCCTGGTCGACGCCTCGGTGCGGGCAGTGATGGGCGTGCCGATGGTCGCCGCAGGCGAGGTGGTGGGGGTGCTGGTGGTCACCTGCTACTCGCCGCACACCGCCTTCTCCGAGGCCGACCTCGACCTGCTCACCCTCCTGGGGGCCCACCTGGGGCTCTGGCTGCGGGCCAGCCGGGTGCAGCGCCGTCAGGCCGAGATCATCGAGCAGCTGGAGCGCACCCAGGCCCACCTGATGGCCACCACCGATCGCCTCGTGCGGGCCGAGCAGATGGTCGCCGCAGGCCGCGTGGCCACCCACGCCGCCCATGAGGTGCGCAACCTGCTCCAGCCGCTCAGCATCGTGCGCCTCCTCGCCGAGCGCCACCCCGAAGACGAAGACGTGATGGAGATCACCGCGCTCATCGAGCAGTCCCGCGACCGGGTCTTGGCGGTGATCCGCGAGCTGCAGACCTCCACCAAGGGCGAGGCCTCCTCCCTGTGCCCCGAGGCGATGTCGCTGGGCGATCTGATCGACCGCACCTGGCAGCTCCTGCGCCACGACGCGGTCTTCCGCGATGTGCACCTCGTCCTGCCCGATCCGGGGCCCGAGATCCGGGTTCACGGCGACATGGGCCTGCTTCAGCAGGTGCTGATCAACCTGCTGCGCGACGCCGCCCAGGCCACGGGGCCCGGCGGCACCGTTCGCCTGCGCGTGGGCGTTGGGGGCCAGGAGGCCTGCCTGGAGGTCGAGGACGACGGCCCGGGGGTGCCGGCCAACCTGCGGGATCGGATCTTTGAGCCCTTCTTCAGCACCAAGGGGGCCGACGGCCTGGGGCTCGGCCTCGACATCGCCCGGCAAACGGTGCGCCGTCACGGCGGCGAGCTGCGCCTCGTCGACGGCGTGGGCCCCGGCGCCGCCTTCCGCCTGAGCCTGCCGCGGGGCTGAACAAAGGCGCGGTCGATCCGGCGAATTGAAGTAGAATCCACGTCGGCCTTGGCTCCACGGCAGGGAGATGCGAGGCCTGCGGAGCGCCTGTGCTGAACGATCCCCTCGCCGATGGGCCTGAGATCAAGCTGCCCGCGCGCTTCGAGGTCCTCCGCCTGGAGGACGCCGGGGCCCATGGGGTCGTCTGGCGGGTCTTCGATCGGGATCTGCAGCGCATCGTGGCCCTAAAGACCCTGCGGGTACCGGATCTGAGCAAGTTCTCACGGCTCAAGCGTGAGTTTCGGGCCTTGATGGACATCCGGCACCCCAATCTGGTGGAGCTGTACGAGCTCTTTAGCGAAGGCGACGCGGTCTGCTTCACCATGGAGCTGGTGGAGGGAAAGAGCCTGACGAACTGGTTCACCAGCGCGGCGGGCAGCCCGATGGCGCGGCTGGAGCTGGCCTTGCGGCAGCTCGTGGCGGCCATCCAGACCTTGCACCGAAACGATCGACTGCACCGCGACATCAAGCCCAGCAACATCCTGGTCACCCCCGAAGGGCGGCTCGTCCTGCTCGACTTTGGGCTCACCACCGTGCTCGACGCGCTGGACGGAGACTCCCTGGCCGGCCGGCCCGCCGGGACCCCTCTGTACATGGCGCCCGATTGTATCTCCGGGATGCCGGTGAGCCCGACGGCCGACTGGTACAGCCTGGGCATCGTCCTCTACGAGCTGCTGGTGGGCGAGGTCCCCTGGACGGGGCACCAGCGACAGGTGCTCTACGGCAAGCGATACGGGCCGATCCCGCGCGCCTCGGCGCGGGTGGAGGTGGCGGCTGAGCTCGACCAGCTCATCGCTGACCTCCTGCAGGTTGATCCCGACCTGCGCCCCGATGGCGACGCCATCCTCAGCGTGCTGGCCCGGCTGCCCTCGGTCCAGATGCCCATCCCGCCGCGGCGTCCCGACCGGACCGAGCGGCGGCTGCCCTTCATCGGCCGGGGGCAGGAGATCGGGCGTCTGCTGGAGGCGCTCGAAAGCGTGGACAGTCATGCGCCCAGCGTGGCGCTGGTGACCGGTCCGTCGGGCATCGGGAAGTCCGAGCTGGTGCAGCACTTCGCCCTCCGGATGCGCGGCGAGCGGGGTGCCCACGTCCTTCGCGGCCGCTGCAACCTGCGCGAGGCCGTGCCCTACAAGGGCTTTGATCAGATCATCGATGGGGTGGTGAACTGGCTGCTTCGCCTCGACCCACGCACCCTGCAAGAGGTGATGCCGCGAGATCCCTGGCCGCTCTTTCGCCTCTTTCCGGTGATGGGCAAGGTTGCCGAGGTGATGCCTTCGGCCGAGGCCTCCGACCCGGGGCAGCCGGTGGAGCCGGCCGAGATGCGGCGAAGGGGGCTCCTGGTGTTGCGGGCGCTGCTCGTCGAGATGGCCGCTGAGCGGCCCTTGATCGTGTGGATCGACGACGTCCACTGGGCCGACAGCGACTTCGCCAGCGTGCTGGCCGAGCTGCTGGTGGGGGCCGACGCGCCGGGCCTGCTGTGGATCCTCGGCTTCCGAGACGACGGCACCCCCGACTCCGCGGTGGAGGAGCTCGACGCGGTCTGGGACCGCTGCGGGATCGAGCCCATCCGGGTCTCCCTGGGCCCCTTGGAGCCGCGCCACGTTCGGGCCCTCGTGAGCGAGCTCTTCGCCGCGGGGCGCTCTGACGAAGACAGCGTCGCGGCCTGGACCGAGCAGATCCTGCAGGCGGGGGGCGACATCCCCTTTTTGCTGGGCGAGCTCGTCCGCCAGATCACCCATCTGGGCCCCTCCGAAGCGATCGACGCCGCCTCGCTGGTCTTGCGCCGGGCGGCCACGCTACCCGCCGACGGCCGGCGCATCCTCGACGTGGTCTGCGTGATCGGCCGCTGGGTGGATCGTCGGCTGGTGTGGGCGGTCGGCACCCTCCAGGAGGGCGCCCAGATCGCCATCTTCGAGCTGGAGCGCGCCCGCTTTATCCGCATCAGCCGGATGGACGGCAACGTCCAGATGGCGCCCTACCACGACAAGGTGCGAGAGGCCGTGGTGGCCGCCCTCTCCGACGAGGACCGCCGCGAGCTGCACCGCAAGGTGGTTGAGGCCATGCTCGCCCGCAACCAGCCCGGGGTCGACATCATCGACCACTGGATCGGCGCCGGTGAGCCCGCCCAGGCCGCCCGCGCCGCCCGCGCCGCCGCCGAGCACGCGCTGCAGACCCTGGCCTTTCGCGAGGCCGCGCGCCTCTTCGGGCAGGCCATCGATCTCGGCGGCGCCGACCCGATCCTGCTGGAGCGCCACGCCGAGGCCCTGGTCTTTGCCGGTCGCAACGCGCAGGCGGCGGCCCGCTACCAGGCGCTGGCGGCCCGAGACGCTCCTGCCCCCGAGCTCCTGCGTCTGCGCGCC
>JBEIQK010001033.1:0-1927 GCA_040376505.1 Alphaproteobacteria bacterium
CACCCCGCCGCCGCCCCCCGCCGAGGCCGCAGCGCCGGCCCGCCTCAACCTCAACAGCGCCACCGCCGCGCAGTTGGGCGCCATCCCGGGCATGACCCCCAAGATGGTCCATGAGTTCGAGGAGTACCGGCCCTACGTCTCGATCGCCCAGTTCCGCAAAGAGATGGGCAAGTACGTCGACGCCCCGCAGGTCGCGGCCTGGGAGCCCTATGTCTACGTCCCCATCGACATCAACGGCGCCGACGCCGCCACCCTCCAGCAGATCGAGGGCCTCACCGAGGCCGGCGCCCAGGCGCTGATCGCCGGCCGGCCCTACGCCAACGCCGAGGCCTTCGCGACCGCGTTGGGCGCCCAGGTGAGCCCCGACCAGGCCGCCAAGGCAAAGCCCCTGCTGAGCGCCCCGTGAGCCCCACCGAGGCTGGCCTGCGGCGCGCCCTGCTGGCCCTGGCCGCAGCGACCGTCCTCGGCATCCTCGTGGAGCTCGCGCTGATGGGCCACACCGGAGAGCCGGTGCAGCTTCTGCCCTTCGCCATCGGCGGCCTCGGGCTCGGCGCGCTGGCCTTCTTCGCCGTACAACCCCACCCGGTCACCGGCCGCCTGCTGCGCTTCGCCGCCGGCCTGCTGATGCTGGGCGGGGCCTATGGCATCTTCGAGCACGTCGAGCACGCCTACGCCTTCGAGGCCGAGATCCAGCCCAACGCCGACGCCGCCACCCACCTTTGGGCCGCGCTCACCGGCTCCACCCCGGTGCTGGCCCCGGGCGCCATCAGCCTCGCCGGCCTGCTCTGCCTCACGGCCCTGTGGCAGCATCCAGCGCTGCGCCGATCAGCCCCTCGCTGAGCAGGTTGTTGGTGAGGTGCAGCAGGATCGGCCCCCAAAGGCTGCGCCCCCGCCGCAAGAAGCCGAGGCCGAGCCCCAGGGCCACCACGCCGCCGCCTTGGCGCAGGGCCACCTCCGCCGACATGCCGGCCGCCACCCAGCCCGGCACATGCAGCAGGGCAAAGGCCAGGGCCGTGGCGAGGTTGGCCATCAGAAAGTGCACCCCGCGCCGGCAGAGGTGGTGCAGCGCCCAGCCGCGAAAGACCACCTCTTCAAAGAGCGGCGCCACCAGCAGGGCCGAGGCCAGGGCGAGGTCAAAGGGGGCCGCGCGGGCCGGCGGCGGAGTGTTGACGGCGATCCACACGAGGCTGGCCACCGCGGCGATGCCGACGCCACGCAGGTGATCGAGGCCCAGGTAGGCGGGGAGCGGCGGCCCGCCTTCACGGCGAATCAGCGCCGCCACCGGCAGGAGCCAGAGTCCCACCTTGGCCAGGGTCCAGAGCACCGTGTCGAGGTCGCGGGTGAAGCGCAGGCCAAAGCGCGCCGCCGCGGCCTCATGCCCCACCCAAAGCAGCGACCAGGCCCCGATCAGCAGCCCCAGCCACAGCAGGAAGGGGCCAAAGCGGGCCACCTAGGCCCCGCCAAGCTGCCGGATGCCGGCCTCCTGCGCCAGGGCGTCGATCTCGCCCTTGCGATCGGCAAGCAGCAGCCACTGGGCCACCTCGCGCAACGCCACCGCCGCCGGGATGGTGACGAAGAAGATGCCGCCCACCACCCCCACCGCGTAGCCGATGGCCAGGAAGATGAGGTGGTGCTGCCAGTGCGCCATCGCGTGCTTGACGGAGAGCTTGGCCGCGTCGATGGGGGCGTAGCGCCCGTCGGCGACGATGGGGAAGAGGAGCTGGAAGGCGAGGCCGACCAGCAGCGAGACGAGGCCGCCGGTGCTGGCCCCCAGCACCCAGAAGGGCAGGATGAAGATCAGCAGCGCCAGGATGTCGGTGCCCAGGTTGGCCGTGGAGAAGAGCCCGCCCAGCGAGGGCCCGCGCCCCTCTTCGACCGCCGCCCGGGCCTCGCGGGTGAGGTTGACCGTAAAGATCACCCCGAGTCC
>JBEIQK010000410.1:0-5788 GCA_040376505.1 Alphaproteobacteria bacterium
CAGTCCGGGGGCTCCACGTGTACGGTCATGGATGCTTCGTGCACGTCGCCGCGCGCGTCGGTGAGCACGAGGCCCACGTCGTAGTCGCCGCTGGCGAGGAAGGTGGCGGAGACCTCTGCCCCCATCCGGGTCTCGTCCTCCCCCTCGATGGTCCAGGCGGCGTCCACCTCGCCCGCCGGGGCGCAGGCCTCGTCGAGGCCGAAGGTGATGGTGAGGGGCAGGGGGCCGCCGGGCGGGTCGGCGGTGATCGCGGCCACCACCTCGCCATGGCAGTCCACGGGCTCTTCGAAGGGCACCCAGATCACGGGTTCGCCGGCCCCCTCGCTCACCGTCAGCAGGCCGCCCTGCTCGGCGTCGAAGGTGATGGCTTCGCCCAAAGGCTGGCTCGGCAAGGGGATGGCGCAGGGCTCGCCGGCCAGGGCCTCGCCCACGCTCTGGGCCCCGTCGCGCAGCCACAGAAAGGCCCCTTGCCGGGTGCGCAACAGCACCCGCTCGCCGAGGGGGCTGATCGCCGCACCCGTCGCCAGGGTGTCGCCGAGAAAGGGCTCCACGCCGAGGGTGAGCTCGCCCACCACCTCCAGGGCGCTGACCTCGCCGTCGACGTGGGGAGCGGCCTTGCGCAGCACCACGGTGCGGCCGTCGGCGGCGTCGCTGAAGAGGTAGAGGTCCTGGGTCTGCGGATCGAGCAGCAGGCTGTCGAGGTTCAAGGGCTCGGGCAAGGTGAGGGTGAGGGTGGCCTGCAGGGCGAGGGGCTGCTCGACGGCCGGCGCCCCCCGGTCGACCGTCGGCTCCAGGGCGAGGTACACCGCGACCGAGGTGCGTCTGAGGTCGTTGTTGCCGATGTCGCCGATGAAGAGCACGGTCGCGCCGGTGTCGGGGTCGAGGCCGGCGCCGAGGTCTTCCCAGTCGCTGTCGGGCAGGTCGAAGGTGTAGGTGCCAAGGGCGCTGCCGTCGCGGCCCAGGGCGAAGATGCGGGCGTGGTCGCCCGAGTCGTTGTGCGACCACAGCAGATCGGGGTCGCGGGCGCTCTGAATCAGGCCCGAGGCCTCGGTGAGGGCGGCGTCGGCGAGGTCGCCGAGGGGGACCCCGCCCAGCACGGCCGGGCAGACGTCGGGCGTGACGAGCAGGGTGAGGCTGGAGCTGTGCTGGGCGCCGGCCGTGTCGGTGACGCGCAGCACAGCCTCCACCGGCCCCTCGCGCAGGCCGGTCCAGGTGAGGGTGGAGCCCCCGTAGGTTTGGCCCTCGATCTCCCAGCTCCAGTCGATAATCTCGGAGGGGCCGCAGCTCGTGCTTCCGTCGAGCTCCACCCGAAAGGGGCGCCGGCCTTCGGCGTAGGAGGCCGAGGGCCGCGACTGCAAGGTCGCGCAGGGATCGACCTCGGACTCCTCCGCCGCGCTGTCGCCGCCTGGCTCGCCGCTGTCTTCAACCAGGACCGCCGGGCCCTTGTCCGCGCTGCCCCCGGGAGGACGGGCGCAGGAGAGGAGCCCCGCGAGGAGGCTTGGCAGGCCGATCCAGGTGGCGATTCGGGTGTTCATGTCTTCACTGTAGCGTTTAGGGCAAGCCGGTTTCAAGCCCGTGGCGCGATGTTGTCAAGAGACAGGATCCCTTTCCTGTCGCGATCACTGATGTTCTTGTCAAGACCGGCGGCCCGAGGGGATTGCGGTCTGAAATTGTCATTGAGCGTGTGCCATCGGCGCCCCGCCAACCCACGCTGCCACGCGATTGTCATGCGGCCGGCACCGCGGGGGAGTGCGACGGGGGGCCAGTCGGATAGCTTGCCGCGGGCAGCAGACAGCCCGTGCAGGTGGCTCCCCCGGACCGTCTTCAGGACGGACGCCCGGCCGCCGATGGAACCGGGCGAGGAGCAGGGATGAGCCGGCAGAGTGATCTCCATCATCGGGTGCTGGTGGTCGAAGACGAGGCGTTGATCGCCCTCGACCTGGAGCGCCGGCTCACCCAGTCGGGCTTTGAGGTCGTGGGGGTCGCCGACAATTGCGAAGACGCCCTCGATCTCTTCTCCCGCACCCACCCCGACCTCGTGTTGATGGACATCTTCATCCAGGGTGCGCGCAACGGCATCGACACCGCGCGGGCCATCGCCGACATCTCCGATGTTCCCGTCGTCTTCCTCACGGCCTACGCCGACGACGCCACGGTGCTGAAGGCCGCCGAGATCTCGCCCTACGGCTACCTGATCAAGCCCTTTGACGAGCTGACCCTCTCCGCCACCATCACCGTCGCCTTGGAGCGCTACGCCGCCGACACCCGCCTGCGCCTGCTGGGGGCGGCCGTCGACTCGGCCACCGTGGGCATCGCGCTGGTCGATGTTCGCGGAGAGATGCGCCAGGTTGTCTTCGCCAACGCCTCGTACCTGGTCAAGCGCGGCCTCGATCGCGGCGCTGTGTTGGGCAAAGCGCCCCGCTTTCCGGGCGGCGCGGGCAGCCCCGAGGTGACCGAGCGCATCGAGGCGGCGATCCAGGCGCGGCAGCGGGCCGAAGGGGTGCTGGAGCTGATCGGCGCCGACGGCGTGCGGCGCTGGTGCTCGATCACCTTGTCGCCGGTGGCCAACCGCACGGGGCAGATCACCCATGTGCTGGTCTTTGAGCTGGACATCACCCGCCAGCGGCAGGCCGAGGCCGCCCTGGCCGAGAGCCAGCGCCTGGAGGTGGTCGGCCGCCTGACCGCGGGCATCGCCCATGACTTCAACAACCTGCTGGGCGCCATCGTCGGCTTCGCCGAGCTGGCCCGCGAAGGGCTCGACGACCCTGACCGCGCCGCAGACATCGGCGAGATCCTCCACGCCGCGCGGCGCGGCGTGCTGCTCACCCGCAAGCTGCTCGACTTCAGCCGGCGTGGCGACAGCGAGCCCATGGGCTCGGCCGACCTCTGCAAGGTGGTGTCCGAGTGCCGCCCGATGATCGAGCGCCTGATCGGCCCAGCGGTGCGCCTGCACATGGAGGTCTGCCCCGGGCCCACCTTCGTCGGCACCGACGCCACCGCGATCGAGCAGATCGTCCTCAACCTCGTGGCCAACGCCCGCGACGTGATGCCCGACGGCGGGCGCCTCGCCTTGAAGGTGAGCCAATCCGAAGGTGGCGGTGAGCCCAATGTTCGCCTGGAGGTCACCGACAGCGGGCCCGGCATCGACTAAAGCACCCTGCGCAACCTGTTCACGCCCTTCTTCACCACCAAGGCCCGCGGGGCCGGCACCGGGCTTGGCCTCGCCACCTCCAAGATGCTGGTCGAGCGGGCCGGCGGCGCCATCACCGTCACCAGCGTGGTCGGGCAGGGCGCCACCTTCTCGGTGCAGCTCCCCCAGGTCCCAGGACCGGAGGCCAGCGCCGCTCCCCCGCCGGTGGTCTCCCGCGACGCCAAGGGCGCCCTGGCCCTGGTCGTCGAGGATGAAGGTCCGCTGCGCCGCACCGTCGCCCGGGCCCTGTCGGAGGTGGGCTTTTCGGTGATCGAGGCCCCCAGCGGCGAAGATGCCCTGCGGGTGTTGGAGGCCCAGGGCCCCTCGCTCGGCCTCCTCGTCTGCGACATGGTGCTGCCCGGGGTCGGCGGCGCCGAGGTGCTGCGAGAGGCCCGCCGCGTCGCGCCCCAGGCCCGCACCCTCATCGTCACCGGCTACTACAGCGACAGCTCCGAGCTGCTGAGCCTGGGCACGCCCATCCTCTGGAAGCCCTTCACCCCGCTCATCCTCGCCCAGCGCGCGCTCGACGCCTACTTCCAGCGCGCCATGGGCCCGACCCTGCCCACCCCCGTCGTGGAGTCGCCGGCGGCGAGCCCGCGGCGCGGGAACATCCTGCTGGTGGAGGACGACGACTCGGTGCGCGCCGCCCTGCGCTCGATGCTGGAGGGGCGCCAGTTTCGGGTGGTGGCCGCGGCGACGGCGGCGGCGGCCCTGGCTCAGGTCGGCGTCGCCGAGCTCGACGCGGCGGTGGTCGACGTTCACCTGCCCGACATGGACGGGGTCGAGCTCCTCGCCCGCATCCGAGACCGCGATCCGAGCCTCCCCACCCTGGTGATCACCGGCGCGCCCAGCGTGGAGACCGTCCAGCGGGCCCTGCGCGGCCGGGCCTTCAGCTACCTCACCAAGCCGGTCGCCCCCGGCGTCTTCCTCGATGAGGTCGGCCGGGCGGTGGACGAGGGGCACCTCGTTCGGCTGCGCCACAAGCTGCTGATGAGCCGGGCCGGCGCCGACGCCGAGATCCTCGGCATGGCGCACGCCGAGGCCCACTTTGAGGCCGCCCTGCAGAGCCTCGTGATGCACTTTCAGCCCATCGTCCGCGCCGCGACCGGCGAGATCTTCGCCTACGAGGCGCTGCTGCGGCCGCGGAGCGAGGTCTTCCGCACGCCGCCCGCCCTGCTCACGGCCGCTGAGGTCCTCGGGCGCGTCGACGATCTGGGTCGGATGATCCGCGGCCGCGTGGTCGAGGCCTTGCGCGCGCGCCCCGACATTCGCGAGGTCATCTTCGTCAACCTGCACCCCGCCGAGCTGCGGGTCGACCTGCTCACCGACCCCGATGAGCCCCTGCTGGCCTATGCCCGGCAGGTGGTGCTGGAGGTCACCGAGCGCGCCCAGTTGGACAACGCCGGCGATGTGGCCCAGACCGTCGCGGGCCTTCATGCCGCCGGCTACCGCGTCGCCATCGACGATCTCGGCGAGGGCTACGCCGGACTCTCCTGGCTGGTCAAGGTGAGCCCCGACGTCGCCAAGCTCGACATGTCGCTGGTGCGCGACATCCATCGCTCGCGTTCCCGCCAGGAGCTGGTCGCCTCGCTGGTGGGCTACTGCCGGCGGGTTCACATTCAGGTGGTGGCCGAGGGCGTGGAGGTGGCCGAAGAGGCTGTCATCCTGCGCCAGCTCGGCTGTGAGCTGCTCCAGGGCTACTACTTCGCCCGTCCAGGGCCAGACTTTCCCCTCGTGGAGGCCCAGACGTGAGCGCTGCGCTGCTGGAGCCGCCTGAGCGCAGTTTGGCGCTTGATCTCGGCGGAACCCTGGATCTGTCGACCTTGCTGGACCTGATCTCAAGCTGGGCGACCGAGCGCCTGGGCGGTGCGGCCTCGGTGCTCCCCGCCTCCCCGGTCGACGCGGTGCGGCTGGGGCCGGCGGCGCGCGGCGCCCCAGCGGGGGATCCCACCCTTGGCGCCGCGCTGCGCCTGGGCGCGGTGCCGGCCGCGTCGGGCGCCGACGGGGGTGGGGTCTTGCCCTCCGATGCGCGAGGCCCCGTCTCGATCTTCGGCCTGCCCGCCATTGGCCTGCTCCTCGTCCAGGGGGGCGGCGGCGCGGTCGGCGTAGCCTCTCGCGGCGAGGCCCTCCGGCGGATCGGCCGGGCGCTCCGGGCGGCCTGCGATCACACCCGGGTCAGCGGCTGCGCGCCCCCCAATGCAGGGGCGCGCCCCGAGCCGCTGCTCGACTGCATGCCCGACGCTGTCGTCGCCGCCGACGCGAAGGGCCTGATCCGCGTCTGGAACTGCGCCGCCGAGCGCATGTTCGGCCGATCGGCCGCCGAGATCCTCGGGCAGCCGCTGCACCTCATCATTCCCCTGCGAATGCACGCAGACCACGACGCCGGCTTCAAGCGGGTGCTCGCGACCAGAGAGACCCGCGTCATCGGCCAGCCGGTAGAGTTGCGGGGGCTCCACGCCGACGGCCACGAGATCCCCATTGAGGCGCTGCTCAACGAGGTCGCCACCGCAGACGGGCTGCGCTTTGTGGCGGTGCTGCGCGACATCAGCGCCCGCGTGGCCCAGCGCACCCTCGATCGCCTCGCCGCCGCCGCCGCCG
>JBEIQK010000345.1:0-6565 GCA_040376505.1 Alphaproteobacteria bacterium
AGGCCCGCGTTGAAGCCGGCGTAGATCAGCGCCGGCACGATCATCCCACCCAGGGCCGCCGCCAGGGGGAGGGCCGCCGGCACATAGGCCCAAGGGCTGCGCACCCCGAGGAGCTGCAGCAGGCCGATGAGCCCGAGGCCCGTCACCCCCACGCCGAGCCCCGCAAGCGAGAAGCCTTTCGCGTAGAAGAGCGCGATGATCACGATGGCGCCGAGGTCATCGATCACCGCCAGCGCGAGGAGCAGCACGCGCAAGGCCGGGGGCACCCGCTTGCCGAGCAGCGCGAGGACGCCGACGGCGAAGGCGATGTCGGTGGCCATGGGTACGCCCCAGCCCCCCGCCGTCGGCAGGCCCGCGTTGAAGCCGGCGTAGATCAGCGCCGGCACGATCATCCCACCCAGGGCCGCCGCCAGGGGGAGGGCCGCCCGCCGCAGTGTCGACAGCTCGCCGGCGTGCAGCTCGCGGCGGATCTCCAGGCCCACCACGAAGAAGAAGAGGGTCATCAGCCCATCGTTCACCCACCAGCGCAGGTCGCGGGTGAAGGAGAGCGGCCCCAACTCGAAGCCCAGGGGCGTGGTCCACAGGGCCTCGTAGGCAGCGGCCCCGGGGGAGTTGGCCCAGAGCAAGGCGATCGCCGCCATGACCAGCAGCACGATGCCGCTGGCGGCCTCGATGGCGAGGAAGCGCTCGATGGGGGCCGCCACAGTGGCGATCAGACGACGGGCAGGCGCCCAGGAACGAGGGGGCAGCGCAGGATCCACGACAGGCTCGCGTCGCCCGGCGGCCCGACCGGAGCAGATCCTGCGGTGATGATCACCGCACCCGTCGGTGGAGTAGGCACCGCCCCGGCAACCGGGAAGGGCCTGCCCGAATGTTGTGGCGCCTCAGCCCGGGCAGTCGCAGCGCCGGTAGCCATCCCCGGTGGTTCCGACGTCGGTGGTGCCCGCCGGGCAGTCGCAGGCGGGATCCCAGGCGCATTCGACGGCCTGGACCCCGCCGCTCCCCCCGCAGCAGTCCTCCACCGTGTACCCGTCGCAAATGCCGCCGCTGCCCTCGTCTCCGCCATCCAGCGCATCGAGGGTGATGGGCAGCTCGGTGTACATCGAGAGGCTGTCTCCGCCGGCGGCGGCGAGGCCGAGCCCACCGAGCCCCTCGTCCACCCGGATGAAGCAGGTCCAGGTGCCGAGTCGCTTGGGTGTGCACCACTCCTGGGTGGGCTTTTCGGCGAGCACCTCGATCGTGATCTCGGCGCGCTGCGCGGCCCGCTCCTCGTTGGTCAGGATGTACACGAGGTGATCCCCCACCTCGGAGTATTCGTTTGCGAGGCCCAGGAAGACGATCTCGGTGACCGGGAACGCGAAGTCACCCGCGACGCTCACCGCAACGGTGGTGCTGCTGCGGATCGTCATGTCCAGGCTCCCGCTGGTGACGGCGTAGGTGGGCGTGGTGGTGCCCACCCAAAGGTCTTCGTAGGCGTACTGGGGGGTCCCTTCCACGACCTCCGCGTTGCGAATGGCGAGGTACTGGTGATCGCAGGCGATCAGCGAGGCCAGAGAGAGCAGGGGGAAGAGCGGGCTGGGCATGGGGCCTCCTCCCCTGATTGTTTGCAACAATCGTGCCAGTATTTGCCTATGCTTTGTCGGGGGGAAGCGAAGGTGAGTGGGGCCGCCTGACACAGGCGATGGGCCAAAGCACCTGCAGGTAAAGCGGCTTGAACAGACCCCCCCAGACACGTCGACTCTGTGTCGACCGGGCCCTCGTCGCCGCCTCGCCGGGCCTGGCGGCGCGGATCATCGCGCTCGGCCCTCCACGGTGCCTGGCCGTGCGCCCGGGGCGATCTTGCCGGTTGGGGGCCTCCTTCCCGCCTGCACAGGCCTCATGCCATACTCCCGCCGCCAGACCCCCCAGGAGCCCCAGAGCCGCACCGAACACACCGCAGACGTCATCATCGCCGGAGCCGGCGGCGCCGGGATGGCCGCTGCCATCGCCGCCCTCGAAGAAGGCGCCAGCGTCCTCCTCGTCGAAGCCGCCCCTTCCCCCGGCGGCACCACCGCCATGTCGGGCGGGGCCTTCTGGATCCCCAACAACTCCCTGATGCGCGCCGCCGGCCTCGACGATCCGCGCCCCCAGGCCCTGGCCCTGATGGCCCGCCTCAGCTTTCCGGCCCTCTACGATACGACGGGCCCCTTCCTGGGCCTCGACGAGGCCGATCACGCCCTGCTGGAGGCCTTCTACGACGAAGGCCCCGGCGTCATCGACACCCTCATGCGCCTGGGCGCCCTTCGCGCGATGATCCTGCCGAGCCTGGGCGCCTCGCCGAGCCCCATCTCCGACCCCGACTACCACGCCGAGCTGCCCGAGAACGTCTCCCCCTACGGCCGCGTGCTCACCGCCATCCCCGACCCCGGCGCGATGGTCTGGCCGGGGGTCTTCCTCGCCCAGGGCCTGCGCGCCCACCTCGAAGCCCGCGGCGCCACCTTCCTCTGCGGGGCCACCGTCACCGACGTCACCACCGCCCACGACCGGGTAACGGGCCTCGTCGCCACCCACGAAGGCCGCACCCTCCAGCTCCGGGCCCGCCGCGGCGTGGTCTTCACCACGGGCGGCTTCGCCCACAGCGCCGCCAAGGTGGCCGCTCACCTGCGCGGCCCCATCTTCGGCAGCGGCAGCATCGAGACCGGCACCGGCGTCTTCCTCGACATCGGCGCCCGCCTGGGCGCCCGCCTCGGCAACCTGAACAATGCCTTCTTCTACCAGGTGGCCCTCGAAGAGGCCGTCACCAACGAGGGGCGGATTCGGCATCTGTTCGCCCATGGCTTTTTGCCCTATGGCGACAGCTCCCTCCTGGTCAATCGCCAGGGCCAGCGCTGCGTGAACGAAAAGGCCATGTACCACCCGCGCACCCAGAGCCACTTCGCCTTCGCCGACCTGGGCTTTCCCAATGCCCTCCAGCTCCTGATCTATGACGCCGCCGTCGCTTATGAGCCCACCTTCTGGCCCTGGCGCGGCGTGGTGCCCTTCCCGGGCATGTCCTCGCCCTTTGTCATCCAGGCCGACACCCTGCCGGCCCTGGCCGAGGCCGTGGCGGCGCGGCTGACAGCGCTGCGGGGGGCGCGGGGACTGAGCGGCCGGGTGAACGAAGCCCTCTCCCTGGCGCCGGACTTCGCCGCCCGCCTCGAAGAGAGCGTCGCTGCCTACAACGCCGCGGCCCTGCAGGGGGTCGACGCGGACTTTCACCGGGGCGAGACGCCGATCCAGCAGGCCTGGCAGGGGCCCAGCCAGGGCGGGCCCAACCGCACGATGTTCCCCCTGCGGGGTGAGGGGCCCTACTTCTGCGTTCCGCTGGTGGCCGGTGTCCTCGACACCTGTGGTGGCCCGGTGATCGGGCCGGATGGGGCGGTGATGCATAGCAGCGGCGCGCCGATTGAAGGTCTGTATGGGGCGGGCAACTGCATCGCCTCGCCGGCGGGCCAGGGCTACTGGGGGGCGGGCGGGACGATTGGGCCGGCCTTGACCTTTGGCTTCCTCGCGGGGCGGAGCGCGGCGCGGGCGGGGTAGAGGCTGGTTTTAGATTCGCTTCCGCAGAATTCTTGCGGAAGCGGGGCCCAGGTGGTTACGCTTCCGTCAGGAGGTGCGGGATGTTGATCGAGGTACGGGTCGCGAACCACCGCTCCATCCGCGAAGAGGTCGCCCTGACCTTCTCGGTCGGGCGCGGGGGCGCGGCCGACGATCCGCGCCCCCGCGTCATCGCCGGCTGGGGAGAGCCCCTGCTACCGGTCGCCGCGCTCTATGGCGCCAATGCCAGCGGCAAGAGCAACCTGCTCACTGCTCTGGCCTTCGTGGTCGAGGCGGTAGAGCGCTCGCAGCGGGCCTGGCCGGTCGAGGGGGGCGTGCCGCGCGACCCTTTCGCCTGGGGCGACCCGGCGGCGCCATCGGTCTTTGAGCTCACCTTTGTCGTGGAGGGGGTGCGCTACCAGTATGGCTTTGGCACCGATGGGATCGTCTTTTTGGAGGAGTGGCTCTACGCCTGGCCGCTCGGCCACAAGCAGACCTGGTTTGAGCGGGAGGGAGACCGCTTCAACTTTGGCGACAAGCTAAAGGGGGAGAACGCGACCATCGCGGGGCTTACCCGCAGCAATGCCCTGTTTTTGTCGGCAGCGGCGCAGATGGGGCATGTGCAACTTCGGCCGGTGTTTCGGTGGATTGTGGGGATTCAGGTGGACGGGGTGCCCTGGCGACGTCGGGTGGGTGCGGCCACCAGCCAGCGGCGCTTGGAGCGGAGGGAAGAGCGCGGACCCTTCCAAGGGGCCCTGCTTGGCCTGCTTGTCGGCGCTGACACGGGCATCGTCGACCTGCGCGTCGTAGAGGCGGTGTCCTCTCCATCTACAAAGGGTGTACGCGTGGAGCTCTGCCACCAGGCGGGAGCCGGCGACAAGGCGTGGCTGCCCCTGGAGGAAGAGTCCCAAGGGACACAGACCCTCTTTCAACTCGCCGGACCGATGGTCGAGGCCTTGCAGCAGGGCGGCGTGCTGGTCGTCGACGAACTGGAGCGCAGCCTGCACCCCAACCTCGCGTTGGCGGTGGTGCGACTGTTCAATGATCCAACCCTCAACCCTCGCCATGCCCAACTCATCTTTTCCACGCATGACACCGCGCTGATCGGCACCACGCTTGGACAGCCGGCCTTGCGCCGGGATCAGGTCTGGCTCACCGAGAAGGGGCCTGAGGGCAGCACCCAACTCATCGCACTGACCGACTACCAGCCGCGGAAAATGGAGAATCTGGAGCGGGGCTACCTGCAAGGCCGTTACGGCGCGGTCCCCGTGCTGGGTCCCCTGTTGGGGACCGGCGGTGTGAAGTGAGCCTGCGGGATCGCGCGCGGCGGCCCGCGCGCGGCGTAGAGCAGCGGCCGGTACGGCCACGGGTGCTGATCGTCTGTGAGGGTAGGCTCACCGAGCCCGTGTACTTCGAGGCCTTGGCCCGCTCGGTTCGCAACCCTCGGGTGGAGGTCAAGGTCGAGGCCGGTAAGGGAGTGCCGGTCACGGTGGTGGAGTTTGTCATCAAAGCCATGAAGGCGGCGAACAAACCCGCAAAAGTAGAGAAGGACGACAACCTCGCCTATGAAGAGGTCTGGTGTGTCATCGACGTAGATGAACACCCCAACCTCGGTGCGGCCCAGGCGCTGGCCGGGGCCCATGGTATACAGATGGCCGTGTCGAACCCCTGCTTCGAGCTTTGGCTGCTCCTGCACCTGCGAGAGCAGCCGGGGCCGCAACATCGGCACGATGTCCAGCGGCTTCTGGGGGAAAGATTGTCGGGGTACGGAAAGGATGTGACGCCATTTCTAACGGTGCTGCTGCCCGGCGTCTCGGTCGCCCGGCAGCGCGCCCTGCGACTGGCCCGCGAGGCGGCGGCGGTGGGGGAGGCGGGGCGGAATCCGAGCACGGGGGTTCACGGGCTGGTGGATGTCATCGAGGGCGGGGGACGGTAGACGATGGGGCAGGGGGTGATTGGGGAATGGACAGATCGTATCGACAGGCCAGCGCCGCGCCGAGCGCGGTGAGGGGTTGGCCGGAGACGCGGCCATAGGCTGCGATCCGGGCCCTGTTGCCCGCGCCAGTGGCGAGTCCCTGACCGAGGAAGACCGCCGTGACCAGGTCCAGGGTGCGCTTGGTGGACTCCGGGCGGTGGCCGAAGACGCAGGCGAAGCGATCGTGGAAATCGTTGGAAGGCTTTGTCAATTCGCGAATGCGGGGACGCGCCAATCGAGTGACGACATCGGTGGCATTCTTGGCGCCCACGAGGAGAATTTCAGGGGCGCGCTGGTCGGTTTGTAGTCCAGCCAGATTTTCGAGGACGGTGAGCCCAGGCGACTCTGCGTAGTAGGCATCGACGATGACCAGCATGCCCGGGAGGTCGCGGGCGATGGTGTGCAGCGTCTTCAGCTCTGTCCATACAGGCGACTGGGGCTGGGTTCTGGTGAAGACCTGGGGATGGGGACGGTCGACCCATTGGCGATCGATGGAGGCCGAGGGGATGTGCCAGCTACACAGTACCTTCTGTGTCCCAGACTGGGATAGGCTCGCCACTCGAAAGGGGAGGGGAGGCACCGACTTGCTGCTGTTTAGCTGTTGGCCGATCCATTGAAGGGCGCCGTGGGCCTGTTCTCGTGACGAATAGACTGCGAGGCCTGCGGCGCTCCACCAATTCGCCACGGTCAACAGGGCGTCCTTCGCGTTGGGGACATTCGGCGCGAAGTGCTGCTGCCACTCCTCAGCGGAGAGACCGCGAAACTCGGCGTAGAGCGGAGAGGGAGTCGCCTGCGTGCTGGCGGCGATGAGGTCGAAAGTGCTCATCCCTCCTCCAGCCCCGACTGGGCGCCAGGATAGGCCCCCGGCCAGGCCCGGGTGAGGAGGCCCGCTGGGCTGATGGGCATGGAATGGACCTGGGTGGTGCCCTCGATGCGGATGATGGAGACGATCGACAGCTCGTCATCGGGGTTGAGTTGGCCGCGCTCGACGAGGTCTAGCGCCGCCTGGAGCAGGGCCTCGGAGTGGGTCTCTAT
>JBEIQK010000198.1:0-9326 GCA_040376505.1 Alphaproteobacteria bacterium
CCTGGCCGCCGACGAGGGGGTGCGCGGCGGCTGGCCGGCCCTCGTCGCCGCCGCCCGCGGCCTCGCCACCCCGCAGATCCGCGCCGTGGCCACTGTAGGGGGCAACCTCCTCCAAGAGGTGCGCTGCCCCTACTTTCGCAGCCCCCTCTTCCGCTGCTTGCACAAGCGCGGTGAGGCCTGCCTCGCCCGGGTGGGCGACCACGAGAACCACGTCTGCATCGATCAGGGACCCTGCGCCGCCCCGCACCCCTCCACGCTGGGCATGGCCCTGCTCGCCTACGAGGCCACCGCGATCTGCGCGCCCCGCCGCAGCCTGCCGCTGGAGCAGCTCTTTGGCGACGGCGAGAACCCGCGCCGCACCCACCGCCTGGGCCCCGAGGAGCTGCTGGTCGAGCTGCGCGTACCCCGGCCGCCCCCCGGCGAGGGCGCCGCCACCCTGCGCCTCGCCCAGCGCACCCGCGCCGAGTGGCCCACCGTCGAGGCCCTGGCCCGCCTCGTCGTGGAGGGCGGCCACATCACCTTTGCCCGCCTCGCCGTGGGGGGGGTGGCCAACACCCCCCTCCGTCTGCCCGAGGTCGAGGCCGCCCTCCTCGGCAAGGAGCCTGGCCGCGCGGTCTTCGAGGAGGCCGCTCTGCGCGTGAAGGGGCGATGCCGACCCCTGCCTGGCACTGTCTACAAGGTCGATCTGTTGATCACCACCCTCGCCGACACCCTCCAGGCCGCCTCGGAGGCCCGCCCATGAACCTCTGCGCCCGCCTGCGCTGGAAGGGCTACTACGCCCGCGACTGGTCGAGCCTCGGGGAGCTGGCCGTCCGCCTCTCCGAGAGCGACGTGCCCTTCAGCTGCCTCGACACCGCCCAGCCCTGGGGCCCCGATGAGGCCCTCTGTGCGCCCGAGCGCTGCGGCCCCCAGCGGGCCTGCTACCGGCCGAGCCCGCTGCTGCCCCGGGCGACGCTCTCCTGATGCTCGGCATCTTCGAAGAGGCACCAGGGCTCAACGGCCTCATTGCCGATGTCGGCGCCACCGCCGCGAAAGCAGGTGAGGTCGCGCAGGGCGATGTCGGCGCCGAGGAGGTCTCCCCCCAACAGGCCCGCCGCCAGCAGCAGGGTGATCAACAAGGGGCCGTTCTTCCAATCCATGGGCGCTCCCAACGCGGGCCCGACTCGCCGGGCAGCCTCGGGAACGGCACAGGCCGCCGGGCCCAGTAGGGCGGGGGCTCAGCGCGCCGTGGCGCCCGCCGCCGCCTCGTCGTCGAAGAGGCACCAGGGCTCCACCGCCTCGTTGCCGATGGGCGCATCGGCGCCCCGAAAGCAGGTGAAGTCGCGCAGCTCGATGCCGGCATCGAAGACGTCGTAGCCCAGCAAACCGCCGGCGAGGATTGAGATCACCCAGAGCTGACTGTCCATCGAAACCTCCAACGAGCAGGGGTCCGCACGGAACGCCTGATCGGCATCGGTTACCGATAACTTTATCCATTCATCTTGAAAAGAGATTGTTTTAGGGCCCCCACCCCTAAAAGAGCCCGCGCAGGCGCGGCAGCTCGGAGATCGGCCCATCGGCGATCACGCGCCCCTTACCGATCATCACGAGGCGATCGGCCACCACCGCGAGGGTGTCGAGCACATGGGTGGAGAGCACCACCGCCGCCCCGGCCGCCGCCGCCGCCCGCAGCGCCGCCACCACGCGATCGGCGCTGGGCGGATCGAGGCCGTTCAGCGACTCGTCGAGCACCAGCAAGGGCGGCCGGGCCACCATCGCCGCCGCCAGGGCCGTTTTGCGGCGCATCCCCTGGCTGTACTCGCGGATGTAGCGATCGGCGTCGGCCCCCAGGCCGGCGATCTCCAAGGCGGCATCGACATCTCCGCCGCCCCGCAGCTCTGCCACGAAGGCGACCATCTCCCGGGCCGTGAGGTAGTCGTAGAGCGCCGGCTCCTCGGGCACATAGCCAACCTTGGCCCGCGCCCCGTTCGGATCGGTGGCGACGTCGATCCCGCCCACCCGGATGCTGCCCGCGGTCGGCAGGAGCTGACCGGTGATCATCTTGATGGTGGTGCTCTTGCCGGCCCCATTGGGCCCCACCAGCCCCACAAATTCGCCCGGATGAACGGTCAGGCTGACCTCATCGACCGCGACGATCTTTCCGTAGGTGCGCCGAGCCTTGTCGACCACCAGCACTGGCCCGCTCATGGCGAAAACCCCCTCCAAGTGAGCACCAGCAGAATGAGCCCCAAGGGCGCGTAGGCCACCTGGGCCCGCGACCCCAGCCGGCTGCTGAGCCCGGCCCCCAAGCCCACGCCGAGGATCAGCGCCCCGCCGAGCCCGCCGACCACCGGCAAGGCTGAGGCGAGCCCATGGCGCAGCAGCAGGGCGAGGCCGATCGGCAGCACCACGCCCAGGCCATAGGCCGCCGAGGCCGCCGCCCGCGCCGCCGCCACCTCGGCCGGCCGCACCCCCAAGGCGAGGTCGAGCCAGGGCGGGTCACCGGCGGCGAGGCGCCCGGGCAGCAGCCCGTAGAGCAGCACCGCAGCGCTCCCCCAGGTCATCGCCGTCGTCGGCCCCGCCTCACCCCAGGCCCCAAGAGCGCCGATGCCGCCGAGCCCCCAGGCCCCCGTGACCCAAAGACGCCGCGCCCGCCAGCCTTGTCGCAGGGCGCGCAGCAATTCCGGCCAGCCCCGCGCCAGCCAGTCCAGGTAGACCGCCCGGGCCTCTTCGGCGCTCACCGCCCCCGCATGCGCCGTGTCGATCTCGGTGAGGAGCGCGGTGGCGCGCACATACCAGGCCGGCGCCAACCGTCGGGCGAGGACCAGCCCCGCCACCCCCAGCGCCGCCGGCATCCCCAGCCAGAGCCAGCCCGCCGACCAGCCCAGCAAGGCCGCCCGCACCCCCGAGGCCGCCAGGGCCGTGGCCGCCCCCACCACGAAGAGGCCCGCCCCCGGCGCATAGATGAGGCTGGTCTGCATCTTCGGCGCGCTGCCCGCCAGCAAGGCCAGCAGCCCCGCGAGACGCGGGCTGTAGGCCGCCCAGACCCCGCCCAGGCTCACCGCAAAGCCCGCCCCAACCCCGCCCACATAGGCCGAGAGCACCACCGCGACGAGGCCGCCCCAAACCGCCGGGCCCTCTGTCAGCGCCAGGGGGCTCGTGGCCAGGGCCACCCCCAAGGGCAGCCACAGGCGCCCCAACAAGGCCCGCCGCACCAGCGCCTCCAGCAAGGCCACCGGCTGGATCGGATGCAGGTCGAGGATCGGCCGGTCGGCGCCGCGCACGATGAGATCGTAGGCGCGCAGCACCATCCAGCCGGCCACCAGCCAGGCGAGGCGGGTGGTCAAGGCCTCCACCGCGGCCGCCCCCTCGACCTGCGCGAGGAGCGGTTGGGCCAGCGGCACGACGATCAGCGCGGCCAGCAGCGGCAAGAGAGCGGCCCGCCCCTCGCCGCGACGCTGGGCCACGAGGCGCTGGACCCGGGTGTAGGGGTTCATCGCCCCTCCGTACATGGCTCCGCCCCGCTCCGCCAGACGATCGCCGCGCCGCCGTGTTTGACTTTCGCGGCTTGCCGCGTATCTTGCGGCCCAATCCCCCTGGAGCTTCGATGATGACGCGCTGGCTGCCCCTCTTCGCCTTGCTGCTCTTCGGCGCCACCGCCGCCCCCGCCTTCGCCGCCAAGGAGACCAAGTCCGGCAGCAAGCCGGCCCCCAGCAGCGACGAAGACGAAGACGAAGAGGAGGACCCCGAGTGGGACGCCCCGCCCGCCGAGCGCGGCCGCCTCGCCGATGAGCCCGGCGGCGGCGACCCCGACGAGGACGAAGACGACGAGGAGGTGAGCGCGCCCAAGCCCAAGCCCGCTCCCGCGCCGGCCGCCCCCGCCGCCGAGAAGGCACTCGACACCCAGGGCAAGGCCGCCCTCGGCGACCACTTCCCGCTCAAGGTCATCGCCAAAGACCTCGACGCCATCACCGTCGAGCTGCCGGTCATCGTCGCCAGCAAGAGCGCCGAGCACAACGGCAAGGACTGGTGGCTCAGCGCCGAGCTCTTCCTCGACAACGTCAAGGTGGGCGAGGCCCGCTACCTCGTCACCAAGGCCGGCCTCGCCGACCTCTCGCCCACCGTCATCTGGGTGCGCAGCGTGGTGGGCGTGAAGAAGCCGGCCGGCGTGGCCGAGCTGCGCGTGGCCCAACTCGTCGATGGCGCTGCGCCCAAGCCGCTCTTCACGCGGCAGGTCGCCTACTCGCTCTAGGCCACCGCCTCGCCGCGCAGCGTGTTGGTGAAGGCCCGGGTGATGGTCACCGGCACGACCTTGCCCACCTGGTCCAGGCGGCCAGGGAAGTTCACCATCTTGAAGCTGCCCGTGCGCCCGCAGATCACGCCCTCATCGTGCCGGCTCGCCCCCTCCACCAGCACGTCGAAGGTGCCGCCCTCCATCTTGCGGTTCTCCTCCAAGGCGATCTCGCGCTGGCGCACCTGAAAGCGCTCCAGCCGCGCCTGGGCCACCGCCTCGGGCACGCTCTCCTCGCGATCGAGCAGGCGCAAGGCCGGCGTGCCCGGCCGCGGCGAGTACTTGAACGAGAAGCTGTTGTGAAAGCGCACGGCCTCGAGCAGCGACATCGTGTCTTCGAAGTCGGCGTCGGTCTCGCCCGGAAAGCCCGTGATGATGTCGGTGGTGAGCGCCACATCGGGCCGCGCCTCCATCAGGCGATCGACCAGATCAAGGTACTGGGCGCGCGTGTAGAGGCGCTTCATCCGCCGCAGCACCCGGTCGGAGCCCGACTGCACCGGCAGGTGCATCTGGCTGGCCACCTGGGGGAGGTCCCGGTAGGCCTGCACCACATCGGGGCCCATGTCGCGCGGGTGGCTGGTGGTGTAGCGGATGCGCTCCACGCCGGGCACCTCGGCCAGGGCGTAGAGCAGTTGGGCGAAGGTGCGCTCGCCCGGCACCTTGAGGCCATAGGAGTTCACGTTCTGGCCGATGAGGGTGATCTCCTTCACCCCCACGCCGACGAGCCCGCGCACCTCGGCCAGGATCTCGCCGCTCGGCCGCGACAGCTCGGGGCCGCGGGTGGTGGGCACGATGCAGAAGGTGCACTTGTTGTCGCAGCCCTTCTGAATCGTCACCTCGGCCGTCACCCGCCGGGAGGCCTCGGGATCGAGCTCGGCGGCAAAGACGTAGTCGCTGGCGTCGAGGAAGGTGGTGTCGAGCACCGGCGCCGTCTTCGCCGCGCTCACCAGCTCGCCGATGCGCGGGATGGCGTCGGGCCCGAAGACGAGGTCGAGGCCCTTGTAGCGGTCGAGCAGCTTCTGGCCCTCCTGCTGGGCCACGCAGCCGGCCACCGCCACGGTGAGCCCGGTCGCCCGCCGCCGCTTGATGGCCAGGGCCTCGCCCAGGAAGGCGTGCAGCCGCGCCTCGGGCTTCTCGCGCACCGAGCAGGTGTTGACGATGACCAGATCGGCCTCGCCCATGTCTTCGGTGGGCTCGTAGCCATCCTTGCCGAGCAGGGCCCGCATCTTGCCCGTGTCGTAGGTATTCATCTGGCAGCCGAAGGTGCGCACATAGACGCGGCGGCGGCTCTCAGCGGACTCCATCGGGCGCTCCAGCAAGGATGGCCGCCCTAACGCCTCTGCAAGCGGGCGGAAACGAGGCCCCGCAGCCCCGAGGCCGGCCGCGGCTGGGCCACCCGCGACGGCTCGATGCCCCGCCAGCCTTCAGCGAGGCGCGGCACAAAGCCGAGCGCCTCGGCCGCCCGCCCAAAGTCGCGCACCGCCGACAGCTCCAGCTTGCGCCCGAGGGCGTAGGGCGCCCCCCGGCCGGTCGCCGCCAGCACCAACGGCTCGATCACACAGGCGAAGACCTGCGTGGGGCCGTAGCCCGCGAAGAGGTGGTAGGCGTGGCCCCAGCCGCCCCGGGCCCAGTTCGGCGGCAGCGCGATGGCTTCGCCGGCCAGCACCTGCACCCCCGGCGGCGGCGGCCCGGTGAGCGTGGCCGGCAGCGCCACATCGACGAGCACCGCCCCTGGCGCCAGGGCCTCGGGGGCCAGCACGCCGCCGGTTGGCCCGGCCCCGACCACCACGGGGGCCCCGGCCACCGCCTCCTCGGGCCCCTCACAGACCTCCACCGCGAGGCCCTTCCCGGCACGCTTGCCGTCGACCCGCACCCCCAGCCCCGCATCGGCGAGGTAGGCCGCCACCGCCCGACCCACCGGGCTGCTGGCGCCCACCACCGCCACCGGCCCGGCCGTGCCCAAGGCCTCGACCACCCGCAGGGTATTCACCGCCAGCGCCCAGGCCGTCGCCGCGCCGCCGGTGGTCACCGGCACCGGCAGGCGCTCGGCGAGGGCCTCGCCGCGGCCGCCCACCACGGCGCAGAGCGAGCCCAGGCCCACCGCCGCCAGGGGCCCCTCTTCGAGGGCGAGGCGCACCACGCGCTCCATGCGCAGCACGGCCCGCTCCTGGTCGGCCAGCATCTGCTCGGGGTCCAAGGTGATCCCCAGGATCACGCCGTCGGCGATGCCGGGCAAGCCGAGATCGCAGATGCGGCCCATCTTCCAGGGGCTCACCCCCTCGTCCATCCCCAGGGCGAGGCGCATCGTCGCCCAGCGCAGGCCCATCACCCGGCGGTGAGCCGGGCTGAGCGCGTGCACCACAAAGGCGAAGCGCGGGGTCACGCCTTGGCGGCTTCTTTCTCGGCGAGCAGGTGCACCACGAGGTTGTAGAAGGTCGCCACCCGGAAGTGCTCGGCCACCTCGCTTACGCGCAGCCCCTCGGTCAGCTCACCCGGCGGGATCTCCGGCATCGCCGCGGCGAGGCGCTCGATGGCCTTGTCGGTGAGCACGCCGTTGACCTCATAGGTCTCCTCGCCCATGTCGGCGCGGGCCGCGCTTTCGATGCCGCCGCGCGGGATCTTGATGTCGAAGGCCCGCTCCAGCCGGTAGGCCAGATCCAGGAAGTCGAGGCTCTCGGCGCCCAGGTCGCCGATGATCGTCTTCTCGAGCGAGACCTCGTCGTTCTCCAGGCCCAGCGCGCCGGCGAAGGCGTCCTGCACCTTGGCCCAGATCTTCGGGTCGGCCTGATCGAGGGTGTCATGGGTCAAGCGACCCGCGGTGGCGCTCATGTTCACAACTCCGGTGCAGATTCAGTAGGGCGCTGCAATTATCCACCCCGCTGCCGCGCCCGCGTTGGGGGATTGCCAAGACCCTGTCACAAACCAGACCCAGAGCCCTCTGCAAGCAGGTGGCGCGCCAAGGCCACCGGCCAGGCCGCCGCGCCCAGGTAGCCGAGCAGCGGCTCATCCACGGAGAGGGCGCCCCGATCCAGCGGGATCACCCGGCCCGGACCCTCGGCCCGACGAAGGGTCACGAAGGCCGCCCCCTCGCCACACCGACGCCCCCCCAGCAGGGGCTCCGCCAGGGTCAGGGCGTCGCTGGCCCCGGCCACCACGAGGTCGGCCCGCCCCTCGACGAGGGCCCAGGCCCCTTCGAGGATCGCGTTCCAGCCGCCATCATCGCCGTCGCAGTAGCTCATGTTGGTGCCCTGGAAGTCCCAGGCCGCGCTGCCAAAGCCCAGCACATTGTTGGACAGGCCACGCACCAGCCAAAGCGGATGGATGAGGGGGATGCCCTTCTCGCCAAAGACCGAGAGGTCAAAGCCCTGCTCGGTCCAGGCGATGTCCAGCGCCGGGCGCAGATCGTCGGGCTCGCCGGCCTGGGGCGTGGCCCCCACATAGAGCCCCCGCCGCGGCGCCGGCACCGCCTCCCAACCGGTCGGCCCGGCCAGGGCGAGGCGGATCGCCGAGACCCCCAACTGCACCGAGCGCGTCATCAGCTTGAGGCTCTTGCGGTCGGTGATGTAGGCCTGGGGCCGAAAGCCCGGCACCACGCCCGGCCGGCCGCCGCGAGCGCCCTCTTCGCCGATGCCGGCCGGGCAGAGCAGCCCCACGCCCAGCACAGCGACCCGCTCGCCGCCCGGCAGCCCCAACTGCAACTCAGCCATCCGCCACCTCCGCCCGCCCCAGCAGGAGCGAGCAATTCTGTCCACCAAAGCCAAAGGAATTGGAGATCATGACATCTACCGCTCGCTCCACCGGGGCCCGCAGAGCGTCGATCGGGCAGGCGGGATCGGGATCCTGGAGCCCCGTCGTGCCGGGCAGAAAGCCGCCTTGCAGACCGAGCACGCAGGCCGCCGCCTCCACGGCCCCCGCCGCGGCGATGGTGTGGCCCAGCGCCCCCTTGATCGAGCTCGTCGCCATGCCCTCGCCAAAGACCCGCGCCACCGCGCGCGATTCGGCGATGTCGCCCACCGGCGTGCCCGTGCCGTGGGCGTTGACATAGGCCACCCGCGCCGCCTCCAGCCCGGCGTCGCGCAGGGCCCGCCGCATCGCCCGCTCGGCCCCGGCCCCCTCGGGGTGGGGCGCCGTCACGTTGTAGGCATCGGCGCTGGTGCCCGCCCCGAGCAGGGAGGCCCGCGGCCGCACCCCGCGCGCCCGCGCCCGGCTCGCCCGCTCCAGCACGAAGATCGCCGCCCCCTCGCCGATGAGGAAGCCGTCGCGGCCCGCGTCGAAGGGCCGGCAGGTGGTGGGCGAGATCGCGCCCAGCACGACGAAGGAGAGCATGCCCAGCGGGTGGATCATGCTGTCATGGCCGCCGACGATGGCCACATCGACCTCGCCGCGCCGCAAGGCCCACAGGCCCTCCGCCATCGCCTGGGCCGCCGCCGCGCAGGCCGAGAAGCTGGTGCCCCGCGGGCCGGTCGCCCCCAGGCTCTTGGCCATCGCCTCGGTCACGCGCTCGGGCAGGTGCCGACGGGGCGCCGCCCGCTGGCGATCGAGATCGCGGGCCATCGCCGCCCGGTCAAAGCGGCCAAGGCGCAGGTGCGGGTAGATGTCGCTCTCCAGCTCAGGCTGGGTCACGCTCGACAGGCCCGTGCCCAAAAAGACCGCCCGCCGCGCGCTCGCCGGCCAGGCCCCTGCCTCATCGAGCCCAGCGTCGGCCAGGGCGTCGTGCAAGGCCGCGAAGGCCAGCCAGGCCTTGCGATCGTCGGGAAAGTCGGCCAGCTCGGGCACCGCCACCGGCACACGCGCCGCATGGGGCACCGGCAGCGGCCCCGACAGCGGCGTGGCGCAGCAGCGGCCCTCGCGCAGCGCGGACTCCAGGGCGCCGAGGCCGGCCCCTGCCGCCGTCCAGGCGCCCATGCCTCTGATGACGATGTCGACCACGCCCTACTCCCGTACGCAGCGGTCTTCGGCGCCGTCAAAGCAGCGGTAGGCGCCGGCGGTCAAGCCCTCCACCTTGGCCTTGCGCCGGCTGCGATCGTGCAGGATCGCCTCCACCGTGCAGGACTCG
>JBEIQK010000619.1:0-4035 GCA_040376505.1 Alphaproteobacteria bacterium
CGCGCGCTCCGAGGCCGCCGCGCCGGCCAGCACCTCGGGGGCGATGTAGCCGGGGGTGCCCACGAGGCCGGTGCCCACGCCGGGCTCCGCCCCCGCCGTCGGGCCCTCGGCGCCGGTGCGGGCGAGGCCAAAGTCGGTCACCCGCGGCACGCCGTCACTGCCCACCAGCACATTTTCGAGCTTGAAGTCGCGGTGAATCACCCCGGCCCGGTGGGCCGCCGACAGGCCGCGAATGGCCTCGCGCAGCAGACCGAGGCGCTCCCGCCAGCCGGCGGTTGGGTGATGGACCATCCAGGCCGCGAGGTTGGGGCCATCGACATAGGCCATGTTGACGTAGCGCTCGCCCTCGACCTCCCCCAACTCGTAGACCGTCACCACATTGGGGTGCGAGAGGCGGGCCAGCATCCGCGCCTCATGCCCGAGGCCGCGCCCGCCGGCCTGACGCAGCAGCTTGATGGCCACGGGCCGGCCCAGGTCGGAGTCCTCGGCCAGGAAGACCGCGCCCATGCCGCCCTCGCCGAGCTTCTTGAGCACCACGAAGCGCCCAAAACGCGGCAGCGGCGTGCCAAAGAGCCGGGCCGACAGCAGCCCTTGGCCCAACCGCCGCACCACCCCGGCCGGGTCGGGGGGGCGCGAGGCGCCAAGGTCCAGCGGATCGTCGCCCGACTGGCTCATTGGCCCCCCGCGGATCGCCGCCCCGTCCGGGGGTTGTGGAGCGGAAAAAAGTGCAGCATCCCCGCCATGGTAGCGTGAACCGGCCACGCGATCCCGACACAGCATGTGCGATGGAGGCCCGGGTGAACGACGACGCGAGCTTGCTCTCTGCCTGGGCGACCGGCGACCGCGCTGCCGGCGCCGCGCTGGTGGAGCGCCACTATGACGCCGTGGTGCGCTTCTTCCGCAACAAGGCCGGCGACGACGCCGACGACCTGGTGCAGCGCACCTTCCTGGCCTGCGCCGAGGCCGCCGGCCGCCACCCGGGCGTAGCCAGCGTGCGGGCCTTTCTCTTTGGCATCGCCCGCAACGTGCTCTACGAGCACATCCGCGGCCGGATGCGGGCCCAACGCATCGAGCCCGACTTTCGCGAGAGCGCGATCCTCGACCTCTCCCCGGGGGTCAGCACCGTGGCGGCCAAACGGGCCGAGCAGCGCACCCTCTTGCGGGCGCTCCAGCACATCCCCGTCGAGCTGCAACTGCTGCTGGAGCTCTACTACTGGGAGGGCCTCGGCATCGAGGAGCTGGCCCAGGTGCTGGAGCTGCCGCCGGGAACGGTGAAGAGCCGCCTCTTTCGGGCCCGCGGCCTGCTGCGCGAGGCCATCTCCAAGGTGGAGAGCCAGCCGGCGATCACGGCCGAGGCGGAGGCCTTGCTGGAGACCTGGGGCAAGCGCGTGGGGGGCCTTCTCGCCGAGGGGTGAAGGTCAGGCCCGGGCAGGCGGCGCACTCAGCCCGTTGCGAGGCGGGTGTACGCCCTCCAAGAGTCCCTGCTTCCACAGCGCGCCCGGCACGTCGCCTTCGGCCACGAGGTCGCGCAGCAAGGGAGCGTCGCTGGCCCGGTGCACGGTGGTAAAGCCTCCTTGCTTGCGCAGACAGAAGATCTCTTCGAGTGATCGCGCCCGATGTCATCGTCCACGACGGTGCCTTCAAGGGCAAGCCGCGGTGTCGTGAACCGATCTCGACCAGGCTGCAGCCGGCGTGGCGTGCGCATTCGGGACCTTGGGCGCATGGTCTTCGGCACCCACGGGCGCCACCGAGAGGCCGGCCGTGTAGCGCTCGGTGCCGAGGGCATGCCAGTCGTAGTTGCCGCGCATCCAGCCCTCCATCATGCGCCGAGCCCGGCCCGTCGGCGCCGCGGCGAGGTAGGCGGCCACGGTCGCATCGCTGATCCGGCAGGCCTCGGTGAAGGCATCCCCTGGGTCGAGCCCCGCCGTCTCCCGGAGCACTGCCACGAGGTTGGAACGCTCTCCAAGCGGCTGCTCTTTGGGCCAGGAGAACAGATCATTCACATAGGAGACACAAAGATTGGTCTGCCGCGCCGCCGCCGCCGCGCCCGCGGGCAGCATCTCCCCCTCCGCCGCCAGGGCCAGGACGAGGCAGGCGTCCACGGCGCTCACCTGGGCACGCAATTCCGCATCATCCTCCACCGACACAAAGCCATCCACCCGCCGGCCGGCCTCCTCCACCAGACCGTTCAGGTACTGATCCAGGGCCCCACGCCAACCTTCGACCGGCGCCCCGACGGCATCGAGGCGCTGGCGCAGATCGGCCAGGGCCGCCGCCACCCCCTCTCCCGCGTCGCGGGGCGCCGCCGCCCGCCCGCTGTGGGCCGCCTCGCGCAGGTGCTCCACCCGAGCCGCCGCGAGGCCCCGGTGCCGGCTGGCCCGATCGGCGGTGGCATCCATCCAGTCATCCAACACAAAGAGCGCCGCGATGAAGTCGGCCGCCAGTCGACAGGCAAAGCGGCTGTCCCCATGGTGAACCCGGCCCGCCAGATCGAAGAAGCGGGCCCGGGCGAAGGTGGCGGCGTTGTGATCACCCAGCAGCCCCCAGCGTCGCAGCCACAGCGCGCTCTCCTCGCCAATGCGGTCGGTGTCGACATGGCGCCCCGGCGCGAAGGGCAGCGACACCTGGCCCTGAAGCAGGGCCCCCGAAGACAGACGCACCGCCACGGGACAGGCCACACGGTACACAGACATCTCCACTCCTGAGGCCCGCCTCCGGGCGCAGCCTTCGATCGGTAGGGTGTCTCGACGGAAATTCTGGTTCGCGGCGAACCGAAGATTCCCCGCCAACACTATGAGGCCCGAACCGGAGACTTCCATGCGCCCTCCCATCGCCATCATCGGCCTCGGCTGCCGCTTCCCCGGCGGCGCCCACAGCCCCGCCGACTACCTGCGCCTGCTCGAAGAGGGCCGCGACGGCGTCATCGACCTGCCCGCCGACCGCTGGAGCGCCCAACTCCACTGCGACGACGACAACAGCCCGGGCCGCAGCCCCGTGCGCCGGGGCGGCTTTTTGCCGCTGGACCTCTTCGCCTTCGAGCCCGCCTTCTTCGGCATCTCCGCCCGGGAGGCCGCCACCTTGGACCCCCAACAGCGCTTGCTCCTCGAGGTCGCCTGGGAGGCCTTGGAGGACGCCGGCCAGACCGCGCTCCGCGGCTCGAACACCGGCGTGTACATCGGCGGCTTCACCCTCGACGCCATGCTGGCCCGCTTCTCGGCCGCCAACCAGGACGCCATCGACAACCACACCGCCACCAGCAGCTCGATGACCCTGCTGTCGAACCGCCTCTCCTACGCCTTCGATTTGCGCGGCCCCAGCCTCACCGTCGACACCGCCTGCTCTTCCTCGCTGGTGGCCCTGCACCTCGCTTCCGAGGCCCTGCACAGCGGCACCTGCACGATGGCGCTGGCCGGCGGCGTGAACGCCATGTGGATGCCCTACTACCCGCTGGTGATGAGCAAAGGCCGCTTTCTCGCCCCCGACGGCCGCTGCAAGACCTTCGAGGAGAGCGCCGACGGCTACGGCCGCGGCGAAGGCGCCGGCATCGTGGTCTTGAAGACCCTGGACCGCGCCCTGCGCGACGGCGACCGCATCCACGCCCTGCTGCGCGCCACCGGCGTCAACCAGGACGGCGCCACCGACGGCATCGCCCTGCCGAACCCCCAGGCCCAGCGCGCCCTGATCGAGGAGACCGCCGCCCGGGCCGGCGTCGACCCCGCCACCATCGGCTATGTCGAGGCCCACGGCACCGGCACCCAGGCCGGCGACCGCGCCGAGACCACCGCCCTGGGCGCCACCTACGCCCGCGGCCGCGCCGCCCCCCTGGCCATCGGCTCGGTGAAGGCCCAGATCGGCCACCTCGAGGCCGCCGCCGGCGTGGCCGGCCTGATCAAGGCCGTGCTGAGCGTGCGCGAAGGCCGGATCTTCCCCCACCGCCGCCTCCTCGCCCCCAACCCCGACCTCGGCCTACGCGCCCTGGGCCTCGACGTCCCCCAGGAGGCCCGCCCCTGGCCGCTGCCCGGCCCCGCCCGCCGC
>JBEIQK010000996.1:0-2092 GCA_040376505.1 Alphaproteobacteria bacterium
CCGCTCTTTCTCTTCGACCGGCGGGCGGCGGCTTGGGCCTGGGGGGGCATGGCCTTGGGAGGCGGGCTCGGGGCGGCGGCCTCGCTGGCGCTGGGGACTGGGCCCTGGCTGCGCTTCTTCGAGCTGGTGCCCCAACTGGCCGCCCTCGACCGGCTGCCGGGCTACCCGCTCGATCTGCAGTTCAACCTCTGGAGCCTGCCGCGGCGCGTGTTTGGGGTGGGCGGGCTGGCCGATGGGCTGGGGGCGCTGCTCTGCGGGGTCGCCGTGCTGGCGGGGCTTTGGGCGGCCCGGGGGCGCAGCCGCCTGCGGGCCTTGGCCCTGGGGCTCTGTGTGGCGACGGCGGTGAACCCGCATGTGCACCACTACGACATGATGCCGCCGCTGCTGGGGCTTGTGTTGGTGGTGGGCGGCGGGGGTCGGGGAGCCTGGGCGTTGCTGGCTTTTCACCACCTGGCGCCGATGGTGGGGGGGTGGTTGGGGCTGCCCCTGGCGGCGCTGAGCCCCTTGTTGATTGGCGCGGCGCTGGCGCGGGGGCCGAAGGCGGCGTCGGAGTGAGGGCCCGACCCACCTCCCTCGGCCCTCACCCCATCAGCGAGCGGCCGATGTCGGTGGGCAACAAGCGCAGGCGGGTCTCCGCGTCGGGACCCAAGCGTGCGCGCAGCTCGGCCCGCAGGGCCTTGTTGGGCTCCCAGGCGTAGAGCCGGCAGCAGTACTGCGCAGCGCGGGTGCGGTTGATGTAGGCCCGCAGCCGGGCGGCGGCCGGCCCCTCGGCGGCGCGCAGGCCATCCTGGAGCCAGCCCGAGAAGTCTCCGCCCCGAAAGCCCAGCACGAGGTGATTGAGCAGGGCGATCTCCTCGGCGTCGAGCCGCCAGACATGGCGCCCGCGCGGCGGCGGCAGCGGCAGGCGGTTGAGGCTCAGCACCGAGCGGCGATGGGGGCGCGGCGGGGGCTCGATCGGCGGCGGACGGGGCGCCACCGGCGTGGGCGGCGCCTCCATCTCCATCGACAGCAGCGCGGCCCGGCCCAGGAACTGGGACTCATCGAGGGCCCGTCCGGCCTCGGCCTCAAAGGCGGCGGCGCCGGCGAAGAACCAGACGCAGAGCGCCGGGGCCTCCACGGGGCCCACCACGAGCCGGCCGGCCCGGCCCAGGGAGAGGGCCTCGCCCGGCGTCAGCGCCGCCAGCGCGCCGCCCAGGGGTCCGGCCCGGCTGGGCACGGCGCCGGGGATCCCCACCACCGCGAGGCCCTCTCCCTCTCGAATCACCAAGGCCTGGGCGCGGCTCACCCGGGCCTCCGCCCCCACGGTCAGGCAGGCGGGAGCGGCCCCGCCGAGGTGCTGGCGCAGCGTGGCCACCCGAAGATCGGCCTCGCCCAGCGACCGGGTGAGCTCGCCAACGCTGCGGGCCCGGCCCACCAGCACGCCGGCCTCCTCGATCTCTTGCACCCAACCGCCCACCTCGCCGGTGGGGCGTCGGGTGGGGTGCATCAGGGCTCGAATCGGAAAGGCGCCGCCGCCGCTTTGCGGGGGGAGGAGGCGGTGCACAGCGGCGGCATTGAGGATTGGGCAGGCGCGCAGGGCCGCCGTCACCGCCGCCACCTGGGGCTGGTTTCCCCACCAGGGCAGCGCCTCCAAAGCGACGAGGGCGCTGGCGTGGAGCGGCATCCCGGCGAGGTGGTGCAGCAGGGTCTGGCGGAGGCTGGGCAGTCCCCGGTTGTGCAGCCCCGGCACCCGCAGCGTCACCGTGGCCAGGGCGTGGAGTTGGGCCCGGGGCAGGCCCTCCACCTGCAAGGGCCCCTCGCCGGAGTGGGTGGCGAAGAGCGCGACCGGGCGCCGGTTCTCAGGGGTCAGGGGGCCCAGATCTTCGGGGCGCAGGGGCCCGGGGGGCGCGGTCGCGGCGGCCTGATCGATCAAGGCCAGCAGCTCGCGCAGGTTCCCCGGCCAGGGGTGGCTGCGCAGGGCCTCGATGACGCCAGGCTCGCACCAGGGCCCTTCACCCGGCCGCCGGGCGCGCCAGCGGGTGGCGGCGAGGAGCAGCAGGTCATCCTCGCGCTCGCGGAGCGGGGGCAGGCGCAGCGTGATGGCGTCGAGGCG
>JBEIQK010000524.1:0-4703 GCA_040376505.1 Alphaproteobacteria bacterium
AAGGGCTTGGGCACGAAGGTGGAGACGCCGGTGTGCACCTTGGCGTTGCGGTTCCACTGCTTGCCGGCCTTCACCGTCTTCCAGGCCAGATCGCCGATCGCGTCGACGTCATCGTCGCGCTCGGTGGGCAGGCCGATCATGAAGTAGAGCTTGACGTGATCCCAGCCGAGCGAGAAGGCCTGGGCGCTCATGGTGAGCAGCTCTTCGTCGGGGATCCACTTGTTGATCACCGCGCGCAGGCGCGGGCTCGCCGCCTCGGGGGCGAAGGTGAGGCCGGTGCGACGGATCCCGGCGACCATGTCGGCCAGCTCGACGCTGAAGCTGTCGAGGCGCAGGCTCGGCAGCGAGACCGAGACCCGCTCGGGCGCGGCCTTGCGCACCACCGCGTCGACCATCTGCTTGACCTGGGAGTGGTCGCAGGTGGACAGACTCACCAGCGACACCTCTTCGTAGCCGGTGGCGGCCAGGGTGCGCTCCATCAGGGTGGTGACATCGTCGATGGTGCGCTCCCGCACGGGGCGGGTGGTCATGCCGGCCTGGCAGAAGCGGCAGCCCTGGGTGCAGCCGCGCAGGACCTCGAGGCTGATCCGATCGTGCACCTGACGGGTAAACGGAACGATGTAGTTCACCGGAAAGGTGGCCGCCCGCAGGCTCGCCACCGTCCGCTTGCGGATCATCGGCGCGCCCTCGGCCGGCAGGATCCGTCCATCTTCCATCACCTGCATCGGGTAGAGGGCGGGCACATAGACCCCCTCCAGCTTCGACAGGGCCAGGAGGCGGGCGTCGCGGCCCTTGACCTCGCGGAAGAGGGTGGCGATCTCCACCATCACGTCTTCGCCGTCGCCAAAGACGAAGAAGTCGATGAAGGCGGCGAGGGGCTCGGGGTTGAAGACGGCGGGCCCACCGGCGAAGGTGATGGGGTCGTTCTCGCGGCGGTGCTCGGTGCGCAGGGGCATGCCGGCGAGGTCGATGATGTTCAAGATGTTGGTGAGCGTGAGCTCGCTCTGCAGCGTGAACCCGATGCCGTCGAACTGATCGAGGCTGTCCTTGCTCTCCAGGGCGAAGAGCGGCAGGCCGTTTTCGCGCAGCAGGGCCTCCATGTCGAGGCCCGGCGCGTAGACCCGCTCGGCCCAGGCCCAGGGGAGCTGGTTGACGATGGCGTAGAGGATGTGCAGTCCCAGGTTGCCGAGCCCGATGTCGTACAGATCGGGGAAGGCCAGGGCGATGCGAACCTCGACCTGGGCGCGATCCTTCTGTTCAGGCCCGGTGGCGTTGACCTCAGAGCCCAGGTAGCGGCTGGGCTTCTCCACGCGGGGGAGCAGGTGGCGGTCGAGGATCTGCGACAGGTTCATGGCGGTCCCACGGTGCAAGAGGCCGGCGCCGTAGCCCGGTGGGCCGATCCGTCAACGCCCTTGCTGATCGGCGCGGCGCCGCCTACCTTTTGAACATGCTCGCCCTCCTCCTGCTCGCCTGCCGCGTCCTCCCTCCCCGCGACGACCCCAAGGGCGTCGATGACAGCGCCGCTCCCGCCCTGGCCACCGCCTTCGTGGGAGAGGGCGTGGCCCTCCTCGCCGCCAGCCGGCCGCTCCAAGCCGACGAGGCCTGGGTCGCCGAAGGTGCCCGCTTCACCGCCCTCTCTCCCACCCTCACCTGGGCCGAGGGCCCGGGGCCCTACCGCCTCGTCACGCCCGGCGGCGAACTGCGCGGCGAGGCCGAAGAGCAGGTCTTGAAGCTGAGCCTGCCGACGGGCGGCCTCCTGCTGGAGCCGGGCGAGGCCGCCAGCATTGAGGCCACCCTCGAGGGCGACAGCCCGCTGCTCCAGGTGAGCGGCCTGTCTTTCACCGGCGCCGAGGCCGGCCCGGCCGTGGAGGCGGCCTCCATCCGCGTGGAGGTCGCCGATCACCCCGATCGGGTGCTGCTCTCCGCCCCCTTCACCCTCGTTCACACCGGCCAGCGCAGCCTCTGGGGCGACCTGCACAGCCACAGCAACCTCTCCCACGACGGCTGTGAGGATCCCGACCACGACTGCCTCCCCCGCCAGGAGAGCCCTGCGCTCGACGTGCTGCTCACCGCCGCCGACCGTGGCCTCGACTTCGCCGCGCTGACCGAACACGCCGAGTGGGGCGCCTACCTCTATGCCGAGCGCGGCCTGGAGGTGCCGATCTGGACGGAGGTGCAGCGCCTCGCCGCCGCCTCGGTGGGCGGGCCGGTGCTGGCCCTGGTCGGCTACGAGTGGACCGGCGCCTACGAGGGCGGCGGCCACCGCACCGTCTTCTTCGATCGCGTCGAGGTCTGCGCCGATCGGTACCTCGGCGCCCAGGTAGAGACCGGCGACAAGGTGCGCGCCAACGCGCTGGAGGCCCACCGCCCCTCCGAGGGCCCCTTCGCCCTCACCCCGCGGGCCTTGAAGGACGCCCTGGCCACGCCCGGCGCCTGCGAGGCCGAGGCGATCTCCTACTTCCACCACAGCGCCTACAAGATGCCGCGGATGGTCACCTGGTCGGCCGAGGCCAACCAGGGCCTCGACGACCGCCTCGTCGAGATCTACAGCGAGCACGGAAGCTCGGAGTGCGCCGATCCGCGGGCCGAGCACTGCGACTTTGGACTCAACAACGAGTTCTTCAAGGCCGACGGCAGCGTGCAGACGGCACTCGGCCTGGGCCTCAACCTGGGATTCGTCGGCGGCACCGACAACCACGACGGGCGGCCCGGCAGCGTCGAGGACGGCGGCAGCGGCATGTACAGCAATGAGGGCTACAAGCCCCACCTCACCGCCGGCGCGCTGAGCATGGTTCGCCTGCCCTTCAGCCAGAGCCTCGACCACGCCGCCTTCTTCGACGCCCTGCAGGCCCGCCACACCGCGGCGGCCACCCTGCGCCTCGACACGCTGAGCGCCGCCCTCCTCTGCGGGGGCGCGGTCTACCTGCCCGGCGACGATGCCCCGGCCGGGCCCTGCACCCTGCACGCCCACATCGCCGATGAGGCCCTCTCCAGCGTGGAGATCGACGTCATCGACCGCGAGGGGCAGGCGAGCCTGCTGCTCCCCGACGCCGAGGGCCGCCTGGAGGCCGCGGTGGAGCTGCCCGCCGAGGGCCTGCTCTACCTGCGGGTGCGCCTCCTCACCACCGATGGCACTGAGCACCGCGCCTGGCTGTCGCCCTGGTTCACCGCCCCTTAGGCGCCGGCCCGGGCCAGGGCCTCGGCGGTCACCCGGCAGAGCAGCACCGCCCGCCCCAGCGCGCCCTCCTGCTCGGGAAAGCCGGCCAGGGCGACCAGACCCACGCGCTGGCCGCGCAGATCGATCGGCGCGGTGAGCAGGCCGTCGGCGAGGCGGGGGGCGGCCACCAGGGCCGGCCGCAGATCGGCCAGCGAGCTGACGGCGCCGCCGCGCACCACGGCCTCCCAGCCGTCGGCGGCCTTCATCCACAGGGCGACCTCGCTGGCCTGCAGATCGGAGCGGGCCACCGCGGCGAGCAGGCCGAGCAGGCGCGGCTTGTCGGCGAGGTGCTCCATCGTATTGGCCTGCTCAAAGAAGCGGGCGCGCTCCAGGCGCAGGGCCCGCTCGCGCTCCTGGGCGAGGCGCTCCAAGGCCCGGCAGAGGCTGGCGTAGACCTCGCGCAGCTTGAAGGGCTTCAAGATGTAGTCGTAGGCCCCCGAGCGCATCGAGGCCACCGCGGTCTCCACCGTGCCGAGGCCGGTCATGATCAAGGTGGCCACCGGGCGGTTGAGGCGGCCGATCTCGGCGTGCAGCTCCATCCCGCCGACGTCGGGCATCTTGAGGTCGGTGATGACGGCGTCGATGGTGCCAGTGCGCACCAGCTCCATGGCGTCGCGCCCGTCGTAGGCGGCGACCACCTCGAAGCCCCGCGTGCGCAGGTACTCGCCCAGGAGCTCGAGGATCTCTTCTTCATCGTCGACGATCAGGACACGGGTGCGGGGGGCGGCGCTCATCGGGCATCCGATTGTTGTAGGCTTGCGTTCGCACCATCGGGCGCGGGGAGCTCCCCTGCACGGTCGGGCTCGGTCCCCGCGAAATTCCCCTCGCGGGGCGCCGGGCCGGCCGAGACCCGATGGTAGACCATGTGGCCGTGGAGGGCACGTGGCAAAGGTCCAGAAGGCAGACAAAGGGCTGAACACACGCCTCGACGAGTTCGAGAAGCAGATGTTTGTGCTCAAGCTGACCTACGAAAAGTACTTCTCCGGCCAGGAGCCCATCGAGCCGGTGCGCGATCGCGACGATGTGCGGCGCATGTTGCGCGATCTCCAGCTGGAGACCATCAACAACACCGCCCAGCGTCACCGCTTGACCACGCTCAAGGCGCGCTACACCAGCCTCGACCTCTACCTGACCCGCAACCTCGTGTTGTGGGAGCGGGGCCAGCACCCGCGGCAGAAGTTCAAGGCTGACCTGCACGAGCGCGAGCGCAGCGGCCAGAGCCCCGAAGAGCAGGCCGCCGCCGCCCGCCCGCGGCGCCTCACCGCCGAAGAGAAGGACGAGCTGGCCTTTCGCGCGGTCTTCGAGAAGTATGTGGAGGCCCGCAAGCAGTGCAACCAGGCCACCGACCTCAACTATGACTCGGTGCGGGATGTGTTGAAGAAGCAGGTCACCACCATCAAGACCCGCTTCGGCTGCAAGTCGGTCAAGTTCCGGGTGACGGTGGAAGAGGGCAAGGCCAAGGTCAAGGCCGTCCCCCTGACCTGAA
>JBEIQK010000286.1:0-7467 GCA_040376505.1 Alphaproteobacteria bacterium
CAGCGGGCCCCGCGCGGCGATCGCCCCGGCGTGCTTGCGCGTGACCTCGGGCGGGGTGCAAAAGAAGACCAGATCGATATTCTCGAAGAGCGGGCTCTCGGAGACATCGGCGGGCAGCACATGCAAGGCCTGGCTCTTGCCTTCGACCTCCACCGAGGTCACCCGGGTGCCACGGCTGGCCATCAGGCGAAGCTCGGAGATGGGCAGGCCGGTCTTGGGAAGGGCCTTGATCAGATCGGCGCCGACTGCGCCGCTGGCGCCGACGACGGCGACACGCAGCTCGCCGCGCTGCACATTGGGGGTCGCCGGCAATTTACCTTCCGCCATGATGCTCCCGGGCCCGCAGAGGGGCGGCCCCCCTATCCCGTCGGCGGCCGGGGCAGGGTGATGTCGGGCTCCCGCAGGTAGGCGAGGCCGACCGCCTCGGCGGTGGAGGCCGGGAAGGCGCCGGCGAGGGCCAGCTCGGCGAGGCGCTCGATCGCCAGGGCCTCGGCGCTGGGAGCCACCGATCCGCCGGCCTGCGCCACCCAGTCGGCGAAGGCCAGGGCCCCCTGCCCCACCGCCACGAAGCCCGGCTCCAGGTCGAGCCCGCTCGGGTGAAGGTCGACCGCATCGGTGAGGGCGACTGGTAGCGCGCCGCTGGCGTCGAATTGTTGGGCGTAGGCGCGCCCCTTGCGGGCATCGAGCAGGGCCAGCACCCGGGGCGCCGTCTGGCCCAGCGCCCGCGCAAAGAGCGATCCCACCGTCATCACCGGGCAGCGCCGCGCGACGGCGACGCCGAGGCCCAGGGCCACGCCCACCCGCAGGCCCGTGAAGGTGCCGGGACCGTTGACCACCAGCACCACGCCGGGCGCGCCATTGGGGATCTCGGCGAGCAGGGCGGCGACGCGCGGCGCCAAGGCGCTGTCGGAGCCGCGCTCGGCGGGGCCTTGCCAGGCGACCGTGGGCTGCCCCTCCCGCGCCAGGGCGAAGCCGGCCACCGGCCCAGCGGTGTCGATGGCCAGCACCCAGCGGCTCATGCGGCCGCGCACTTGCTGAGATCGAGGGCCAGCACGCAGAGCATCAGCACCGCCACCATCATCACGCCGATCTGCAGCACGCGCTCCTGGGTGGCGGGCGCCAAGGGCCGGCCGCGGACCACTTCGATGAGCAAGAAGAGGATCTGCCCGCCGTCGAGGATGGGGATCGGGATGATCAGGTTGGCGAGGCCGAGCGAGATCGAGAGCATCGCGGCGAGCTGGGCGGCCTCGAAGATGCCGCGCTCCGCGGCGGCCTTGGCCTGCCGCACCATCTCCACCGGCCCGCCCACCGAGCGGGAGACGTCGGCGCCGCCGGAGACCAGCTTGCCCATCTGCTCGACGGTGAGGCGCATGATGCCGAGCGCCTCGGTGGAGCCCATCTCGAAGGCCTCGACGAGGCCGTAGCGGACGCGGGTGGGCTCGCCTTCGACGTTGGCCCCGAGCCGCACGATGCCGAGCACCGGGCGGTGGAAGTAGCGGCCCATCGCGTCGGTGTCCTGGATGACCTCGGGCAGGAGCTGAACGGTCACCGGCTGGCCGCCGCGCACCAGCACCACGTCGATCGGCCGGGAGGTGGCGCTGGCCCCCTCCCCTTCCATGGTGTCGCGCACGGCGTCGAGCACGTCGGACCAGGTCATGACCACGCGGCCGTCAACCGAGGCGATGCGGTCGCCCGGCAGCACGCCGGCCTTCTGGGCCGGGGAGGGCGGGGCCTCCACCGCGGCGGGCGGGGTGCAGCCGCCGAGCAGGCCGGGATCTTCGGCGAGCGAGGTGGAGACGGCATCGACGAAGAGGGTCGCCGGGAGCAGGCCCCAGCGCTGCGCCACGCTGGCCTGTGGCATCGGGACGGGCAGCGTGCGGGCCGGATCGGGAGGCGCCAGGGTGAGGGTGCGGCCGCCTTCTTTGCCCTCGACCTCCACCTCGACCGGGCCGGCGGCCTGGGCCAGCGCGGCCTCCAGCTCGACCCAGTCGTCGACCTCCTCGCCGTTGATCTCGACGATGCGCTCACCGGAGACGATGCCGGCCCGCCCGGCCGAGGAGGCGGGATCGTCCACGCCGACCTCGCTGGAGGGGCGGTAGAAGTCGAGCCCCAGGCTCCAGGAGCCGGTGCTGGCCTCGCCGGCCGGCACGGTCAACGACAGCTCCTGGGCGATGCCGCCGCGCTCCACCGTCAGGCGGTGGGGGCCGGGGCTCCAGGTGGCGATCTGGGCCTCCAGCTCCAGCCAGGTGGCGACCGGCGTGCCGTCGGCGGCCACCACGCGGTCACCCGGCGCGACGCCGGCGACCATCGCGGGGGACCCGGCGTCGACCGAGCCGATCTGCGAGGCTGGCTGCGGCTTTCCGGCCATGTAGAGCAGCGTGAACACCGCGAAGGGCAGGACGAGGTTGGCCAGGGGGCCCGCCGCCAGCACGAAGAAGCGCTGCCAGGCAGGCCGGTGGGCGAAGCCCCTGCCCTTGCGCACCACGCCGCCGGCCGGATCGTCGGCCTCGTCTTCTTCGGCGTCGAGCCAGCCATAGGTGCCGCCGGCCCCCCAGCCGACGTAGCCGCCAAAGGGGATGGCCGAGATGCGGTAGTCGGTGCCGCCGATCTGGATGCCGATCAGGCGCCGGCCGAAGCCGATGGAGAAGATCGGCACGTCGATGCCGCAGAGCTTGGCGGCAAGAAAGTGCCCGCCTTCGTGCAGGACCACCAGGGCGGCGACGATGCCCACGCCGGGCAGCACATACTCAGGACCCAAAGCAGGACCTCCCGATCAGGGGGCTGGGGCGGCGGCGAGGGCCTGCTGGCGGACCCGCTCAAAGAAGAGGACCCCCGCCGTGACGCTGACATTAAGCGACTGGATCCGCCCGTCGAGGGGGATGCTGGCGATGTGGTCGCAGCGAGAGCGGACGGTTGGGGTGAGCCCCTTGTCTTCGCCGCCCAGCACCAAGGCGCAGGAGCCGGCCATCGGCACGTTCCAGTAGGCCTTACCGTCCATGTCGGCGCCGACCACCGGAATTCCAGCCCGACGCAGGGTGGCCAGGGCCGAGAGGATGCCCTCGCGCACCACCGGCACCACCTCGGCCGCCCCCATCGCCACGCGCTGCACCACCGGGGTGAGGCCCTTGCCGCGCTGGGTGGGGATGATGACGCCGTCGACCTGGGCGCCCAGGGCGCTGCGCAGGATGGCGCCGAGGTTCTGCTCGTACTGCACCTCGTCGATCAGCACGAGGAAGGGGTCTTTGCCCTGGGCGAAGAGCTGATCGAGCAGGCCGTTCACCGTCAGCTCGGGCAGGGGCTCGGCCCAGGCGATGATGCCGTTGTGCACCCCGGTGAGGCTGACGCGGTCGAGCTCCTCGCGGGCGACGGCCTTGATGGAGAGGCCCTGGCGGGCGGCCATCTCCTGAATGGCGCTGACCTTGTCTTCGGGCTTGGCGCGGGCGTCGAGCCAGAGGCGACGAACCTTGCGGCGGCCGCGGCTGAAGGCCTCGAAGACCACGTTGCGGCCTTCGAGCTGGTCGAGCTCGACCTCATGGCGGGGACGGGACATCGCTTACAGAGCCTTGGCGGCGAGCTCGGCCAGCTCGGAGCGCTCACCCTTGCGCAGGGTCACGTGGCCGGCAATCGGGCTGCCCTTCATCCGCTCGATGACATGGCTGAGGCCGTTGCTGGTGGCGTCCACATAGGGGTTGTCGATCTGCTGCGGATCGCCGGTGAGCACCACCTTGGTGCCCTCGCCGGCGCGGGTCACCACGGTCTTCAGCTCGTGGGGGGTGAGGTTCTGGGCCTCATCGATGATCATGTACTGACGCGGCATCGAGCGGCCGCGGATGTAGGTGAGCGGCTCCACCTCGACGAGGCCCTGATCCAGCAGGGTCTGGTAGAGCGGCCCCTGGCTGTGGCTGCCCTTGCGCCGGGCCTGCTCCTCGCCCTCCTGGCCGCCCATGAGCAGCTCCAGGTTGTCGAAGATGGGCTTCATCCAGGGGTTGAGCTTCTCATCGATGCTGCCCGGCAGGTAGCCGAGGTCGCGCCCGAGCGGGAAGATGGGCCGGCTGACCACGAGGCGCCGGAAGCGCTTCTCATCGGCGACCAGCTTGAGGCCGCAGGCGATGGCCAGCAGGGTCTTTCCGGTGCCGGCCATGCCATCCAAGGTGACGAGGGAGATCTCATCGTCGAGCAGCAGGTCGAGGGCGAAGATCTGCTCGCGGTTGCGCGGGAGCAAGCCCCAGACGGCCTCCTTCGACCGCCCGACCACCCGCAAGCGCCCCAGGCGCGGCTCGTAGCGGGCCAGGGCCGTCTGGGTGGCGCTCTCTTCGGCCCGCAGGGTCAGGAACTGGTTGGGATGCAGGCCCTGGGCGGCGGCCTCCTCGGCGGAGAGGGGCAGGCTGCCGCGGCCGTACAGCTCGACGATACGCGAGGCCGGCACCACCTGCTCTACGACGCCGCTGTAGCGCTCGTCGACGTCGATGTGGCCGTGCTCGTAGTCCTCGGCCTGAAAGCCCAGCGCGTCGGCCTTGATGCGCATGTTGGTGTCGCGGGTGATCAGGCTCACCCGACGGTTGGCGTCGCGGCGGGCCACGCTGAGCACGGTGGCCAGGATGAGGTTGTCGTTGGAATTGGGCCCGAAGCCATAGGGCAGGTCGACGCCCTCGCTGGGCATCTCCACCCGCAGCGTGCCGCCATGGGCCAGGGGGACGCCCACCGACAGGCTACCGGCCGACCGGAGGGCGTCGAGCTGGCGCGAGACCATGCGCGCGTTGCGGCCGGTCTCGTTGAGATCCTTCTTGAACTTGTCGATCTCTTCGATGACCGTGATCGGGATGACGACGTCGTGCTCGCGGAAGTTGTTGAGCGCCGTGGGATCGTAGAGCAGGACGTTGGTGTCGAGGATGAAGGTGCGAGGCAGCCCAGGGGCCGCAGCGTCAGGGCTGTTCATCGCGCGCTCCGCCGTTCAAGGGATGTCGAGCTGAAAGCTGCGGCTGTCCGGCGTCCCCGCGTTGTCGACCCGGCGAAAGAAGCTCCCCACCGTGCGATCGACCACCAGGGCCCCGCCGCGCATCTGTCCCACGCCCACATGGAGGTTCAGGGCGCCACCGCCGGCCCCCGAGACCGCCGCCGCCTGCACCAGCACCGTGTTGGCGCCGCGCTTGAGGAAGGGCCCCAGGTCGAGCACCTTGACCCCGGCGCCCGAGACCACCGTGCGAACCAGGGCGCCGTTGATGGCGACCTGCACGCTGTGGCCCACCGAGCCGTTGTCTTCGATGACAAGCCAGTAGAGACCGGACTCCACCGCCACCGGCGCCACCGACGCGCCGGCGGCGCGACCGTCGACCTCCACGGCGTACTGGGGGGCGTCGATCCAGACATTGCCCTGGGCATCGACGCGGACGTTGACCCCCTTGAGATGAACATCGCGCAGGGCCTCGGCCCGCACGCCGTTGATGTAGACCGCCGCCCCGCTGCTGCCGGCCCAGGCGGGCGCGGCCAGGGCTGCGACGCCCAGCGCCACCCACAGGGCGCGCATCACCGAGACTCGGGGTTCAAGAGGATGTGCATCGCCGTACCCGCCTTGAAGAAGGGCCGCTTGCGCGGCGTGACCACCAACGGCAGGCCGGTCTTGGGGTGAAGACCGGAGAAGCCCTTGTGATCGCGCACGCTCCACGAGCCGAAGTTGCGAATCTCAACCCGCCCACCCTGCTCCAAGGTCCGCGCCATCTCCTCAAAGATGGCGTCGACGATCTCCTTGGCGGTGCCGGGATCACTGCCCCGCAGGTTGGAGAGCCGCTCTATCAGCTCGTCGTACTGCATCAGCTCTTGTCCTCCGAGGTGCCGCCGCCCTCCGGGGTCGGGGCCACCTTGGGGGCCAGCGGCAAGAAGACCTTGGACAGCCAGGGCTTGAGGTCTTCGAAGACGAGGATGGAGGGGCTCGCCACATAGATGGTGGAGTAGCTGCCGAAGGCGATGCCGAGCGTGATGGCCAGGGCGAAGTCCTCGATGACCGGCCCACCCATGAAGAGGAAGGCCAGGATGGCGACCAGGGTGGTGCCCGAGGTGGCCAGGGTGCGACCGAGGGTCTCGTTGATCGAGGTGTTGATCAGCGTGGCCGTGTCACGGCGCCGGTACTTGCGCTGGTTCTCGCGGATGCGGTCGTAGATGACGATGGTGTCGTTGAGCGAGTAGCCGATGATCGTGAGCAGCGCGCCGATCATCGAGACGTTGAACTCCTTGCCGATGAGGATGAAGATCCCCACCGTGATCATCACGTCGTGAAAGAGGCAGAGCACGGCCCCCGGCGCGTAGGCGAGGTCGAAGCGGAAGGCGACGTAGATGAGGATCAGGCCCAGGGTGGCGAAGATCGAGATGATGCCCTGCTTGCGCAGGTCACCGCCCACCTTGGGGCCGACCGAGTCGACCTGAACGACCGTAAAATCCTTGCCCTGCAGCGAGCCGCTGATGACCTTCTGGATCTCGTTGGCCAGGCCGGGGAGCTTGATGTACAGCGTGTTGTCGTCGGGGGCGGTCTGCACCGCCGCGCCGCCGAGCGTAGCGAGCGCCGCCTCCACCGCCTGGGGCTGCACCGGCTCGCCGTTGTAGACCACCGTGAGGCGCGCGCCCAACTCGGCGTCGAAGCGGGACTCCTTGATCCAGGTGGGGCCGAAGGCCTTGCCCAAGGCCTCCTTGGCGTCGGCCTCGAGCTGGGCCGTGCCAAAGGCGGGGTCCTGGATGCGCACGACGAAGTCGTGGTGCTCATCCCCGCCCACCGCCTGCACCGAGTCGCCCGCGACCCCCAGGGTCTCCAGGGCGCCGCGGATCTCGCCCACCTCGACATCTTCGGTGAAGCGGAGCTTCACCTCGGTGCCGCCGGTGAAGTCGATGCCCCACTTGGGCCCGACAAAGACGAAGAGCGCCAGGCTGATCAGTACGGTCAGGGCGGAGAGGGCCGCAAAGAGCCGGCGCTTGCCGATGAAGTCGATCGACGACCCGGGCTTGAGAAATTCGAGCATGGTGTGTTTCCCAGCCTCAGATGGACAGGCGCGCGGAGGTCTTGCGAACCAGCCAGTCCATCAGGACCTGACTGACCATGACGCCCGTGAACAGCGTGGTGACGATGCCGATCATCAGCGTGACCGCGAAGCCCTTGATGGGGCCAGAGCCGTAGCTGTAGAGCACCACGCCCGCGATGAAGGTGGTGATGTTGCCGTCGAGGATGGCCCACAGCGCCTTGTCAAAGCCAGCCTCGGTGGCCGACTTGGCGCTCTTGCCCAGCCGCAGCTCTTCGCGAATGCGCTCAAAGATGATGATGTTGCAGTCGACCGCCATGCCGATGGTGAGCGCCATGCCGGTGATGCCGGGCAGCGTGAGCGTGGCCCCCGCCGCGGTCATCATCGCCATGACCAGCAACATGTTGAGCGACAGCGCGATGCAGGCCATCATTCCCGAGGCCCGGTAGTACATCACCATGAAGGC
>JBEIQK010000717.1:0-3434 GCA_040376505.1 Alphaproteobacteria bacterium
GCTCCTCCTGGAGGCCGACGCGCCGCTCTCCCCCCTCTTTCGCGACAGCAGCGGCGCCGTCGCCCAGAACGGCTGGATCGAGGTTCCGTTTACGGTGCTGATCCCGTCGGTCACCGACCGCACCCTCTCCGCGGTGCAATTTGGCCACGGGTTCTTTGGCAACCGCACCGAGATGGAGGGCATCGGCCGCAGCTATGGCAACAACGTGGGTGCCGTCTTCTTCGGCGTCGACTGGCAGGGCATGAGCCAGCCCGATCTGGTGCCCGTGGCGGGCGCGATGGCCAATGACATGGGCCATGGGCTGATGTTTACCGACCGGGTTCACCAGGCGATGGTCAATCAGCTCTTTCTCTCGCGGGCCATCTCCACCTCGCTCACGACCGAGGCGGCCTTGCAAGACGCGTCGGGGGCCCTGCGCTACGATCCGTCCACGCTTGGATTTTATGGCATCTCGATGGGCCACATCCTGGGCGGGGTCTATGCCCCCCTCAGCCCCGACATCGAGCGGGTCGCCCTCGGCTCGGGCGGGGCCAGCTTTTCCCTGATGATGATGCGGGCCCTGCCCTTCTTGAGCTTCGCCCAGATCGTGTTGATGGGGGTGCCGGGCTCGGCCGAGCTGCTGCAATTCTCAGCCCTGTCGCAGACCACCTTTGACCGCATCGATCCCGGCGTGTACGCGCCCTATCTGTCCACCGATCCGCTGCCGGGCAGCCCCGACGACCGGCGGGTGCTGATTCAGATGGGGATTGGCGACGCCCAGGTGCCCAATGTGGGCACTCACCTGCACGGTCGGTCGCTCGGGCTGCCGATCCTGTCGCCCACGCCGCGGGTGGTCTATGGCTATGAAGAGGCGAGCTATCCGCTGGAGGGCTCGGGGCTCGTGGAGTTCGACTTTGGCTACGAGGCGCCCCTGGCCGGCGACGTGGCCGATCTGGGGGCGGAGGCGAATGAGGTTCACGGCGCGGTGCGTGAGCTGCCGCATGGGCAGGCGCAGATTGGAGTGTTTTTGACGGGTGGGGCGATTGAGTCGGTCTGCGACGGGGCCTGCGACCCGGATTAAGAACCTCCGGCCGTCTGGTGGCGGTGGGCTCCCGATGGGTCAGCCTCTCCGGGCTGAAGCCTGGATGGACGAACGGACCCACACCCGGATGCGCCATGCCCCGGCGCTGATCCAGCGCCTCGAGGTCGGCGATGCCTCCAATCGCCTGCGCGGCGTGGCCCATCTCTGGGCCCTGCCAGGCGAGCAGGGCCCCCATTCCACCGACTCCCGTCGATGTTCATCCCGACCCAGCGGACTCGCGCTGCACACCCACGGAGCGCCGGCGGCGCAGACCGAGCAGGAGGCCCAACCAGGCCAAGGAGCCCGCGGCCGCCGACGAGGACAGGCTCGTGCAGCCGCAGTCGGCCGCGACGGCGTCGAGCGGCACCATCGACCCGGGCGCCTTGCCCTCGCGCTGGTTGCCGGCCCAGGCGGGGTCATTGGGGTCGAGGGGCTCGCCCGGCTCGACCTCATCGGGGACGGCGCTGTCGACCGGCGTGCTGCCGTCGTCGCCCACGCAGGAGGCGACGAGGTTGAAGTTGCTCACCGCCCCCGACCAACCGTCTACCACCACCGTGTAGACGGCGCCGGGGCTGGCGTCGAAGGCCACCCACTCCTCGCTGGCGTCGCTGCTGGTGGAGCAGGTGATGGCGCCGCTGCCATCGCAGGTGTCGCTGCCCAGTACAAAGAGATCCAGATCGGCCGACAGGCCGGTGAGGCCCAGCGTGACGGTCTCAGCGATCGGCGTGGAGAAGGCGTAGGCGATCTCCGGCCCGCTGGAGGCCGAGCTGCCGCAGCCATAGAGCGAGTGGGTGGAGGTGGCGCCGCCAGCGTTGTTGGCGCTGCTGATCGTAGCCCCGCAGGAGAGGGTGGCCACCTGAACACAGGGGCCGGCGTAGGGGCAGGAATTACCGGGCAGCCCGCCGTAGTCTCCCTGGGCGATCCAGTAGGTGGGCGGCGCGCTGCAGGGGCCGTCGAAGGGGTCGCCCGGCCCGCCGCTGGGCTCGCGCACCTCGAAGTGGAGGTGGGGGCCGGTGCTGTTGCCCGAGGAGCCGACCTGCCCCAGGTAGGTGCCACAGCTCACCGTTTGCCCAGGACTGACCGCCACCGACCACTGCTTAAGGTGCCAGTACCAGGTGTTGCGCCCGTTGGCGTGGGCGATGATCACATAGTTGGCCTCGCCACAGTCGGCGGTGCTGCAACGGTCGTACTCGCCATCGTTGGTGGCGGTGACCACGCCGTCGGCGGCGGCCACCACCGAGCGGCCGGCGTCCATGCCGGCCCAGGAGCCCACGCCGAAGTCGCTGCCCTGGTGGCCGCTGTAGTAGATGTCGCCGCAGCCCCAGTCCTGGCCGCCTTCGTCCATGTAGGCGGTGGGATAGAAATAGCCGTAGTGCTCGTCGGCGGCGGGAAACCGGTAATCCTGGGCCCGGGCGAGGCCGAACAGGAGCAAGGAGATCAACGCCATGCGACCGCCTGTGCGCCCTCGGCGCTCTGCCAGCGAAGGAGGGGGCCATCAAAGCGCAGGGTGTCGCGCAGGGGTGGAGGCACAAAACCAGCCGGCGCCTGCCCGGGCACCCGCTTCAGGTCGACGTTGGTGAGCGCCCGCGGCGGGGCGCTGCCGTCCACTGGCGCCACCCGCACCGAAGGAAATCCCTGGGGCGAGGCGACGTAGGCCACCATGCCGTCGTGCAGGGCGAGGCGACCGGGGCGACCGCCGGAGGCGATCGTCACCACCGGGCCCTCGGCCGACCAGCAGCGCAGGCGGCCAACGCCACCTTCCCCCTCATCGGCGGCGCAGAGGTGCTCCCCATCGGCGACCGGCGCGCCGGTGAGGGCATCGACCAGCGTGCTGCCATCGGGGCGCAGCACCGCGACCCCATCGAGGCGCAGGCGCTGGTCGCCGAGCAGGAGGGTGCCGCTGCCAGCGTAGGCGCGGTCGGTCTCGGCGGGCAGGGGGGCCGTGGCAAAGAGCAGGGCGAGGGCAGAGACGAGCATGGAGGCAGGGTAACCTGGAATGCTGAGCCGGGGGTTCGGGCCGCAAGAGGCTCTTGCAACTCGGGTTAAAAGTGTTGGCACGACACAACAGCCGGGTTACCTTGACTTAGACGGAAGGTGGACTGCCCATCTGATGACCGTCGAGGCGTATGCCCGTCAGGGCGTATCAAACAAGGAGCGCACCATGTACCTGATCAACCACCCCAAGGAGAAGAACCATCCAAACTTCACACCGAGTCAGACACCCCCATCGCGATATTGAAGAAGCCGTACAGCTCGCCGAGGCGCATGGCTGGACCTTTCGCAAAGGCGGCGGCCACGCCCTCCTCGTGGGCAAGGGCCCTGCCCACAGCCGCGAGGGCTGCGCCATCAGCGTGTGGTCCACGCCTCGCAACCC
>JBEIQK010001106.1:0-1679 GCA_040376505.1 Alphaproteobacteria bacterium
CGGCGGCGCGCGGCGGGGGCTCACCTCCACCGTCGGGCGGGCTTTGGGCGGATCGCTGGGCGGCGGCGGCCGCTGGGGCGTGATCTCCGCCGGATCGGCGATCGGCGCGGGGGCCGGCGGCGGGGCGGGCTCGGGGATCGCCGGGATCACCAGCGTGGCCACGCGGATCGAGCCGGTGGGCTCTTCTTCGACGGCGGCCAGCGCGCTCGACCGCGCCGCGAAGCGGATGTTCACCGAGGAGGCCGGCTCCAGCTCGGTGTCGGGCTCCAGATCGAGGGGGCGCTGGCCTGGATCGGGGGCCTCGATCAGCTCGGCTTCGGCGCCCAACAGCACGTCGTGGGGGCTGGTGACGTCGTCTTCGACGTCCTCCTCTTCGGCGACCGGCGGGATCGGCCGGGGCGGCGGGGTCTCGATCACCAAGGCGGCGCGGGCCGCGTCGAGGTTGATCGTGGCCGGCGCCGGCGGCCGGGCCTCGCGGGGGCGCGGCGGGGCCGGCAGGGCCTCGCGATCCTCGGGCTCGATGCGCCAGATCGGCGTCTTCTTCGGTGCGGTCTGGCCGGCGGGTCGGCCGATCTCGCGGCTCCAGCCCGGGCCCAGGATCTCGACCAGCTCGCGATCCCAGGCCGCATGGCGGGCCAGGATCGCCGCCAGGGCCTGACGAACCGCGCGCCCCGGCTGCAGCCGCAGGCGGGCTCGTTCTCGCCGCAAGCCCGAGAGCAGCAGCGCCATCGCCGGCTCCTCGACCTGATCGAGGCCCAGGAGGTCGAACATCACGGCCAGCTGCAGACAATCGGTGGCCTGGGCGCTGGCCTGGGGGTCGGGCTCGCTGAGCGAGCTGGCGGCCAGGGCCGGGCGCAGGGTGAGGGCGCCGTCTGCGTCGAGGCCGGCAAAGCCGGCGTGCAAGGCGCCGTGGGCGTCGCCATTTTCGTGCAGCTCGGCCAGGGCGGCGGCGATGTGCCAGGCGAAGGCCGCCGCGGCGCCGGGGCTGAGCTGCTGGCTGAGCCCCTCGAGGTCGAGGGCGAGCTGGCCCGGCACCAGCACGAAGGTGCGGTCTTCGTCGCTGCCGACGGTGATCCGCGGAAAGGGCCCATGGCCCGGCAGGCTGCGGGCGCGGGCCAGCACGTCGGCGGGGCCGAGGTACAGCTCGGCGGGGCCGGCAGGGCCGCGGGCCGACCAGTGCTCGACCATCGGCGAAGCGGCGGGCCTGCGAGCCTCGGGCTGGAAACCCGCATAGGTGCGGGGCGGCGGAAAGGAAGGGCTCATGGCGCAGGGCTGCTCGACAAGGTGCGGGGGATGCCGCGGCGGATGGCGGGGCGGGAGCCCAGCGCGCGGGGAGGAAGGGGCATGTCTCTAATCCAGTCCGCGTGGGCGCAGCAGTGGCCCGCGGTGGTGCAGCAGACCCTGGCGGCCCCTCCCGGCCTCGTGGTCTTCGACATGGACGGCACCCTGCTCAGCGGAGATGTCGGCGAGGCCGTCTTTCTCGCCCGTCTGGCCGAAGGGGTCTGCGCCCCCGGCCTGCGCGCGCTGTTGGGCGATTCGCCGCTTGCCGCCTACCGGCGCTTTCAGGCCGAGGGCCCCGACGAGGTGCACTACGCCGCCTGCGCGCTCGGGCTCTGGGGCCTCGACGAGGCCGGCCTCGACGCCTGGGTGGCCCGCCTCGTCGCCCGCGGCGAGATCGC